>JAHKAY010000023.1 GCA_018825785.1 Chloroflexota bacterium
GATGAAGACGGTTGGAGGAGGTCGCAAGCTTCGATACAAAGGGGTAGCGCGCAATCAGCTCTGGGCGGAACTAACGGCGGCAGCCTACAATCTGGTCCGAATGGCGAGACTGGCCGTGGCCGTGCAGACCATTCAAGGGGCATAGTGTGCCCCCCGAGGCTAAATAAGGCTCAAAAAAGGCGGCGAAGGCCCTCTCGGGAAGGCCAAGACCCTCCAGGACGCGCCCCCGGGGACGATAACCCGGATGCACCCACATCAAAAAACGACCATCAGCCCCTTTTTTCAGCACCCTGCTAGACGCTGTTTGCATTGAGCCGGCAGTCCTCAAGGACCTGCCTGGGCACCATTTTCAGGGCCAGGATGACCAGGGCAGGCACGATGACTAAGTCGTCCAGGTAGCCGAGCCCGGGCAGGAAATCGGGGATGAGGTCAACGGGGGAGAGGGCGTAGCCGACGGCGAGACCCAGAAGGACCTTGGCCAGGCGCGGTGTGCGTCGGTCTTTCAGCACCAGCTGATACACCCTGAGCTCGCGTTTTAGGGCTCTCCCTGTGGCCTTAAGCCTGTCAAACAGGGGCTAGAGCCCTTCTTTTTTGAACTGCTGGGCCAGGGGGGCCAGGGCCCTTATCATGCCCTCCAGCTCCTCTTTTATATCCTGGGACTGGAGGAAGCGCCTTATCTCCCCCGGCACCCCGGCCACCACGGAGCGGGTGGGGACATCCATCTTCTCTTTAACCAGGGAGCCGGCGGTGATGACGCAGTAGCCTGCGAGCTGGGCCCCCTTGAGCACGGTGGCGTTGCTGCCGATGAGGACATAGCTCCCTATCCTCTCCGCCTCCACCACCGCCCCCGGGCCCAGGCACACGGAGTCCCCCATCCGGGTGGGCCCGTGGATGACGCAGTTCTCCTCTATGTGGCAGTTTTTGCCGATGATGACGGGGCCGGAGTCGGTCCTGATGACGGCCCCCGGCCAGATGCTGGAGCCCTCCCCCACCTCCACCTCCCCTATGAGCAGCGCCTGCTGGCTCACCCAGGCGGATGGGGCGATGCGGGGCTCCTTTCCCTGAAAGGGCTTTATCACGCCTATGAGATTATCCCCTCCCCCGCCCCCTGTCAATCTTTTGCCCCCTCTTCTCCTTTGTGCTAGACTTCCCCAGATGCTGGAGCTTCCCCCTTCCCGTAGCGGGCGCCCCGCCCTGGAGATAGCCTCCCAGGTGGCCCGGGCCGCCGGGAGTGTCATTCTTTCCTCCTTTTCCAGGACGGACAAGAAGACCAGGCCAAAGGGGAAGAGCAACCTGGTGACCGAGGCGGATTACCTCTCGGAGCAGGCCATCCTCGGGGAGCTCAGGGCCGAGTTTCCCTCCTGCGGGTTCCTATCGGAGGAGTCGGAGGCCGTAGTATCGGATTCCCCCTTCACCTGGGTGGTGGACCCCATGGACGGCTCCAACAACTTCTCCTTCGGCATCCCTTTCTTCTCGGTGAACTTGGCCCTACTCCACAAAGAGGAGGTCGTCCTGGGGGTTACCTATGACCCGGTGAGGGACGAGCTCTTTCGCGGTCTCAAGGGCCAGGGGGCCTTTCTGGGGGAAAAACCCCTGAGGGTCTCGGCCAGGACGGAGCTAAAAGATGCCCTGGTGGGGTTTGACATGGGGTATGACATGGAGAGGGGAAGGGAAATGCTGGAGGCGGCGAGAAAGCTCTGGGGGGCGGTCTTTTCCTTTCGGATTATGGGCTCGGCGGCCCTGGTCCTGGCCTATGTGGCCTCGGGCCGGCTGGACCTGTACCTCCACCGCCGTCTCTACCCCTGGGACATCCTGCCGGGGAAGCTTCTGATAGAGGAGGCGGGGGGTGTGGTGAGCGACTGGGAAGGCAAACATGTCCTTCCCCGAACCCAGGCCATCATTGCTGGGAACCCGGAGCTCCACCGGGGATGCCTCCAGAAGGTCGGGACTACCGTCCGTAGCGGGCCATAAAGCGGCCCATCCTTTTCAGGGCTTCCTCTATGGCCGGCAGGGAGACAGCGTAGCAGCAGCGGATATAGCCTTCCCCGCAGGCCCCGAAGGTCGAACCGTGTACCACTGCGACCTTCTCCTCCATCAGGAGCTTCTCGGTGAATTCTTCGGAGGAGAGGCCGGTGGCCCGGATGGAGGGGAAGGCGTAGAAGGCCCCCTGGGGCTCCGGGCACGGGAGGCCGATGGCGTTGAGTCCTTTGACTATTGCCCGGCGGCGGTGGTTGTATTCCAGGGCCATCTCTTTTACTGCGGCATCTCCGTTCCTGATGGCCTCCAGGGCTGCCATCTGGGCCATGATAGGGGCGCACATCATAGTGTACTGGTGGACCCGGGTCATGGCCTCAATAATCTCCTGGGGGGCGCAGGCATAGCCCAGCCGCCAGCCGGTCATGGCATAGGCCTTGGAAAAGCCCCCCAGGAGGATAGTCCTCTCCTTCATCCCGGGGAGGGTGGCAAAGCAGGTGTGCTCCCCCTCATAGACCAGCCGGGCATATATCTCGTCGGAGACGGCGATGAGCTGGTGCTTCCTTACCAGCTCCGCCAGGGCCATAAGCTCCCTTCGGGGCATAACCGTCCCGGTGGGGTTAGCGGGGTAGCCGAAGAGGAGGGCCTTGGTGGCGGGGGTTATGGCCCGGGCCACCCTCTCATGGCTGAGGCGGAAATCTTCCTCTCCTGTGGTGGGGATGGGGACGGGCTTGCCCCCCGCCAGAAGGGCGCAGGGGGCATAGGCCACATAGGCGGGGTCGGGGATGATAACTTCCTCCCCGGGGTTGAGGATGGCCCTCATAGCCAGGTCCATGCCCTGGCTCACCCCCACCGTGACCAGGACCTCGGTCTCCGGGTTGTAGGCCACCCCGTAGTTCTCTTCAAGGTAGCGGGCGATGGCCTTCCTCAGCTGGGGCAGACCCGTATTGGGGGTATACATGGTGTAGCCCTTCTCCAGGGCATATATGCCCGCCTCTCGGATATGCCAGGGGGTGGCAAAGTCCGGCTCCCCAACCCCCAGGGAGATTATCCCCTCCACGGAGCGGACAAGGTCAAAGAAGCGCCGGATGCCCGAGGGAGGGATGGCCTCCAGTCGCCGGGAGAGGGGGCTTTTCTGGACCTCGGGTGTCTCCATGGCTAGAGGGTATAGGGGAGCCTGGGGGTGGTTTCCTTGCCCACCAGAATGTCCCCGTCCTCCTTAAAGCGTTTCAGGAGGAAGTGGGTGACGGTGCCCTGGACGGACTCCAGGGGGGAGAGTTTTTCCGCTACAAAGGCGGCGACCTCCTGCATTGTCTTGCCTGTCACCAGCACGGCCAAGTCATAGGTCCCCGAGACCAGGTAGACCGAGCGGGCCTGGGGGAAGCGGTAGATGCGCTCGGCGGCGGCATCAAAGCCCACATCCCTTTGGGGGGTCACCTTGACCTCAATCAGGGCCATCACCTGTTCTTCCCCCGCCTTTTCCCAGTTGATGACGGTCTTATACTTGACGATGACCCCTTCCCCTTCCGCCTTCTTTATGGCCTTCTCCACCGCCTGGGGACTGGAGCCGGTCATGGTGGCGAGCTTCTCCGGGGTGGTGCGGGGGTCCTTTTCCAGGATGCGCAGGAACTCCTTCTCTTTCTCTGTCATGGTTTTCCCCCTTTAGCAGATAAGCGATGATAGCACGGCCCCTGTTGGGGGGTCAAGGAAACGGGCCATCTTCTTGACGGGAAGGAGGGTCTAAACTAAACTAAAGAAGACGGCCCCGTGGTGTAGTGGCCTAACATGCGGTCCTGTCAAGGCCGAGAT
Source organism: Chloroflexota bacterium (assembly GCA_018825785.1). Classification (NCBI taxonomy): domain Bacteria; kingdom Bacillati; phylum Chloroflexota; species Chloroflexota bacterium. The sequence continues at coordinate 3,784 of JAHKAY010000023.1, forward strand.
CGCGGGTTCGAATCCCGTCGGGGCCGTACCTGCAACCTGTTGTTGACAGCCTCGGAGTATACCTGGTCAAAGAACGGAACCATCTCCGGCCTGGGAACGACTCCCTGAATGACGCCGTCCTTCAGCCACACCTTCTCGAACAGTTCACTGGCCAGGTGGTTGCGGTCCTCCTGGTCTGCCGCTTCCCATGCCAAAGCCACGCTATTCAAGAACTGGCCTACCCTGCCTAAATGGTCTGGCTTGTCTTCGGTGACGGTGAGTCTGGCTAGCCTTGCCTGAAGTTGCTGCCGTTCGGCCAGATATTCAGCATACTCCATATCGCCAATACGGTAGAGGTTCTTAATTCTGTTTAGCCCCCCCTTAATGCTCTTGATCTCAGTTTCTACCCCTATTTCAGCGTCCATCTCTCGGCAATAGGCCAGCATCTTCTCTCTGTAGTCCTGCGGCAGCTTGAAGGCTTGAAGGTAGGCCAACATCTGGCTATCCAAGACCGATAGTCTGGCACTCGGCTGGCTGCAACCGTTGCGGTCTATCCTTTGATTACACAGCATCCGCTTTTTAGCGAATACTCTGAGATGGCCACCACAAGCGGCGCAATGGGCAACACCAGATAGGGAGTAACGATGGGCGTCACTTCTGGTGCCCTGGGGCACTGTCCGCCGTCTAGCGCGGGCTTGTTGGGCTGCCTCAAACAGTTCCGCGGGTATGATTGGGGCGTGCTTACCTTTCACCCAGCCCCTCTTGCCATCGGTGAGTTCCCCGATATAGAAGCGGTTTTCCAGTATGCCACCCACTGTATCCTTGGAGAATGGATTTGAGCCATGCGTGCCATGCGTCCTGTATCCCCTTGCATTAAGGACCTGGGCAATCGCCTTGTCTGTCTCCCCCTGGGCTGCCAGTTGGAAAGCCATCGCCAAGCCCTCATGAGTGGGCTTCCGTTCCTCCAGGATGTTACCCTTCTTGTCTTTGATTACCCAGATTTCGTTGTGGGGCCTGGGCACTCCATCTGGCCCCTTCATGACACCAAAGGGGAGCAAGCCATTGTATAGGCCCTGGGCCTTGCGTTCATGCTTGCCCTTCTTGGTCTCCTGGCTGAGGTTATCGGAATAGAACTGAGCTAGGCCCCCCAACATTGTCAGAAACAGCTTTCCCGACGGGGTAGTGAAATCTATTTGCTCGGTTATGGAAACGAAGGCGACACCAGCCTGGCCCAAAGCGTGAAGGGAGTTCTCCGTTATCCGATGGTTACGGCTGAAGCGGTCCAGCTTGTGGACCACAAGGACGTCGTAGGTATGCGTCTGAGCATCTGCTAAAGCCTTCTGAAAAGCTGGCCGCCTACTTAGTTTGTCCGTGCGGGCGCTCTTGCCTTCGTCTATGTATTCTGCCACCGGCTCCCACTGGCGGCCCCGACAGAGCAGCGTGAAGGCCCGCTTCTGTGCGTCAATGGAATAGCCCTCTAGCTGTTCTTTGCTGCTCACCCTGGCATAAAGCACTGCCTTCATTTGTCCTCCTTCTTCTTTGGCTGCCAGCCCTCCGGTGGTTTGGTCCCTAGGTATTTCAGCACCTTCTGACGTACTTTCTTGCCCTCCCGGTGGTTCTCCACCAGATAGTAGTAGGTCTTACCCCGACTGACCTTTGCTCTGATGAACGCCATTGGCTCCATCGTAGTGCCTGGAGACGGGCTTGTCAAGCGGACGGACTGGATGTCCAGATGCCCCCGGTCCATCTCCCCGGTCACTGGCGCCTTTGCCTCATTCACGGCAATGTCCATTAGCACCGCCGCCAGCCTCAGCAGGGCCGGAGGCAGTGGGACATGTCCAGGAAATGGTTCCTTCTTCAAGTCAGCCTGCCAGACAGTGGTTGCGTGCCTCCCTTGCGTAGAAAGCCCCCACATCCCCTTTGCACTGGCATACGAGTTGCTCCAACATCTGACGCTAGCTATAATTAGGGCACATTGGCGGAGATTCGGCACGTTTGCACAAAACTACGGTTGGGCTCCCCCAGCAAAGGTGATAGTTGCGCAAAATGACGAGGGGACTGACCCCCGAGGATAGAAAACGGGTTGAGGAGCTCTACAAAGAGGGACACACTCCCGCAGAAATAGGGCATGAAATTGGCAAAGATGCCCGAACGGTGAAGAGCTACCTCGCCAAGCTTGAAGTAGGGCGGGTCCCCGAGCTGGTGAGACTGCAGGATCTTCAGAAGCATTGGGAAATCATCCGAGACAGGGTCAAGAGTCTCAAGGAGGCATTGGCATTCCCCCCTCCCGAGCTTCTTGACATATCTGACCTTTCAGTGGGGCAGAGAGCTTATTCGTTGGAATGTGGCGTGATCAGCTGGCACAAGGCTGGTAGCAGCTATAGGGTCAAGCTCGGCGAAGAATTTGACTGCGTCCTGGAGCACCTGCGGTCTTCACGGCGAACCTCCATCCTGAAGAGGCTAGAGCAGTGGCAGAGTATTGGTGGTAAGTGTATTGAAGATTGCCACAGGCTGCAGGCGCACATTGTGGAAGAAGCCAAGAGAGAGACAGAC
>JAHKAY010000024.1 GCA_018825785.1 Chloroflexota bacterium
CCCTTTATGCCCTCCCTGGTGCCAACGCCCGCCTCACCCTGGAGGATATTGACCTGGACTACATAAACGAGGCCAGCTTTCTCCACCTCTCCTCTTTCGTCGGCGAGGAACAGCTACGGCTGGAGCGAAGCCTGCTGGAGAGGCTCTCGCCGCGGGTGAAGGTGAGCTTTGCCCCAGGACAGCTCTTCACCTCTCGGGGGCTGGGGGCCCTGGCCCCCATTATCAGAAGGAGCCACATCCTCTTCCTGAACCGGGCGGAGATTGAGGAGCTTGCCGGAGGTGACTTCCGCACCGCCACCCAGAGGCTGGGGCAGAATATGGGGTGCTCTCTGGTGGTGGTCACCCTTGGGGGAAAGGGGGGGAAGGTGTGCCATATCGGCGAGGGGCGGAACGAGCACCTCCTTGAGGCTGCTGTCCAGCCCGAGGCCATCGTGGACAGCACCGGGGCGGGGGATGCCTTTGCCGCCGGGGTCCTCTTCGGGCTACTCAAAGGGGAGAAGATAATCACCGCCGCCCGCCTTGGGGAGCTCATGGCCGCCCGCTGTCTGGGCGAGATGGGGGCCCGTTCCGGCCTGCCCACCCGGGAGGAGCTCCTCAGGACCTACCGCAAGCTCTTCAGCTAGCCTGGTCTGCGGGTGGACCTCCGCAACACGAAGAAAATGATGAGCCCCGGGACGATCCAGACGGGGCTGAAGACCAGCAGCCAGATACCCAACCCTGCCAGGCGCTGGCCGAAGCTGGCAAGGCTCCTCAGGGCTCCCCGCAGGGTCTCACCAGGGCTCCACTCGGGGCGGACCAGGGGCTGAGGGCTCTTTGAGGGCTGGAAGGAGACATCAATCTGGGACATAGCCGTGGTGCGCTCCAGGTAGTTCATCCTGCCCCTTGTCCCCTCAATCTGCCCCCGCACATTGACCAGCTCCCGCTGCACCTGGAGCATGCCTTCCACGTCCCACGCTTTCTTCAGGATTTCCAGGTACTGCGCCTCGGCCGCCTCCAGGTTCCGCAGTGAGGCCTCAAGGTCCACATATTCCTCGGTTACATCCTGGCTGCGGGTATCTTCGTTCACCACTCTAAGGGCCAGTGCCTTGAGGGAGGCCATGGCCGGCTCAAACTTCTCCGCCGGGACGCGCATGGAGATGCTGGCCCCCTCCTCCCCCTGCTGGGAGGAGTAGATGACATAGCCGCCCAGGTTTTGCGCCGTCTCCGCCGCCTTCTCCACGGCCTGGGCCAGGTCCGCCACCACCAGGACCAGGCTTCCCTGGCGGACAATCATCCTCTCCGCCGAGGGAAGCTCTGGCCCGGCGACGCCCACACTGCTGTCGCCGACATCGAATTGGGGCCCTTTGGGCGGGGCGGGTGTGGGGAAGGGGGCCGGGGTGGGGGTCGCTGCCGGCAATGGCTTGGGAGGGGCAGCGGGTTCGGGCGCGGATGGGGCCTGGGAACAGGCCGATAGAAAGGAGACCCCCAGGAGAAGCAGGAGCACCGCCAGGGACAGCCATTTCTTTGCCATATCTCACCTCTCAGTCATTATAACGGAAGATGGAATCTCAAGTTAGCCCGAAGTGAGGCATCTCTGTCGCACCCCAAGTTTCTGTGCCAGCCTGAGTCTCTCTGTCACCCCGAGTTTCCTTGTCACCCTGAGCCTCTCTGTCACCCTGAGCGGAGCGAAGGGTCTACTCCCGTCTTATACCATTCATCGCTCAAGTCCCTCCATTGGGGATTCTTTGACTCTATTAGAGCAATCTTCTTGCTCCTGAGCCAGCCCTTGATCTGTTTCTCACGGCTGATAGCCGACCCCACTTCAGGGGTCATCTCATAATACACAAGCATGGTCATATTGTACTTCTCGGTAAATCCTTTGACTAGCTTTTGCTTGTGCTCGTAGACTCGTCGCTGCAAATCGTTCGTCACACCGGTGTATAGCGTTTTGGAACGATTGCTCATTACGTAGACATAGTATTGGTTCATTCTATTGACTCTCAGACTGGTCTTGGCGTTCTCTTCATTTTACTTAACGCAGGTTCCGAATGAGCCTGGGAGATTCTTCGCTGCGCTCAGAATGACAGACACATTCACAATGACACACGCCTCAGAATGGCAGATGCGCCCAGAATGGCGAGGACATGGGCCTCTAGCTTAACAAACTTGCCCGGCGGGCGGGTCAGGGGCTGAGGGTCACCCGGGAGCCATTGGGGCCTCTGGTCACCTCCAGGCGGACGGGGAACATCTCCTTGAGATCCTCAATGTGGGTGACCAGGATTACCTTCTCAAAATCGGGGGCGATGGAGTTGATGGCCTCCACCAGCCTCTCCCTGCCTTCGGCATCCTGGGAGCCGAAGCCCTCGTCCACCACCAGGATGGGGAGGGGGGCGCCGGCCCGGCGGGCAAGGAACTTGGCCAAAGCTATCCTCAGGGCCAGGTTGATGCGGAAGGCTTCCCCCCCGCTGAACATGGCATAGCCGCGGGTGCCCCGCTCATCGGCCACCGCTATGTCCAGCGTCTCCACCACCCCGCCCCTCTTGGTGGCCTCCTGGGTCTCAAAGCGCAGGGTGAGGCGGCCCTGGGTCATCCTCGCCAGGAGGGCGTTGGCATCCTCCTCCAGCTCGGGGAGGGCCCGTTCAATGATGAGGGCGGGGGCCCCCTTCGGGCCGAAGGCCTCGGCCAGCTCCGCGTATATCCCCGCCTCCTCCCCGGCCCTCTGGCGCTCTATCGCCTTGAGTCCCTTCTCCCCCTCCCGCCGCTGTAGGTCCTCCAGACGCCCCCTCACCCGCCCCACCGCCTCCCGCAACCGGTCCCCTTCAGCCCTGGACTTTACATAATCGTCCTCTGTCTGGCTGATGGCCTGCTTTGGATGGGGCTGGGAGGCCAGCTCCGAGGCCAGGGCCCCTTTTTCTTCCAGGGCCAGGGAGCGTTTGGTTTCCTGTTTGGCCTGTTTCTCTCGGGCACTTTCCAGGGCCTGGGCTTCCGTGGGGGCGTCTTTTCCTGCCTCCAGGAGCTTCTGCTTCTGGGGTTCAAAGGACTCAAGGCCCTTCAGGTCCTGCTGGGCCTTGAGGTATGCCCCCTCGTCATAGCCCAGGGCCCGGACCTCCCCCTCCAGGCTGGATAGGGTTTGTTCAAGGCCCTGGAGGGTCCCTTCCAAGTCGCGGAGCCTCTTGCCTGCCTCCCGGGCCTCCCTTGCCTGGTCTTCCAGGAGGGCATGCTGGCTTTTCAGGGAGGCCCTCTCCTGGTGCAGGGCCTTCTCCTTCTCCCTGGCCTGCTTATCTCTGTCCCTGAGGTGTCTATCCAGCTCGGCGCAGGCTGCCCTGACCTTTTCCTGTTGCCGGGCCCTTTCGCCCTCTTCGGCCTGGTAGCGGGCCTGAAGGCTATGGCGCTTTTCTTCCCCCAGGGCGGACTCGCAGAGGGGACAGCGGGCCTCAGCGCCGGCGAGGAGGTGGAGCTTCTGGGCCGTTTCCTCTATCCCCGCCACCAGGCGGGCCAGGGCCGCCTCCTGCTGGCGCAGGCCCTCGGCCAGGCCCCGCAGGCCCTCTTTCTCCGCCTCTAATCCCTCCTGTTGCTCCTGGAGGCTCTCCAGCCCTTTCTGGACATGGCTGAGCTTCTGCTCCAGGAGGGGGAGGCCGAGGGCCGTCTTGCTTTCCTGTTCCATCCGTACCTTCAGGCCGTGGAGCTGGAGCCGGAGGGGCTCCAGCCTTTCTCGGAGGGTCAGGAAGGCCCGCTGCTTTTGGGCCAGCCGCTCCAGGGCCTGCCTTGTCTCCAGGAGGGCCTGGTAGCCCTTTTCAATCTCCCCTCTCCGGGCCAGATAGTCCTGGAGCTCCCCCAGCCTCTTCTCCCTGGCGGCACTCTCCCTCTTCCAGAAGTCCTCTTCCCTGGCTATATCCTCCAGCTCTTTTTCTATCTTCGTGAGGCGCGCCTCTTTTTGCCTGAGGGCCTCCTCCCTGAGGCGCAGGGTGTTCAGCTGCTCCTGGGCCTGGCGGACCTTCTCTTCCGTCTCCTGAAGCTGGCGGGAGAGGCCGGCCAGCTCCTCCTCGTAGAGGGGGCGCTGGCCAAGCTCCTCTTCAATCAGGGCCAGCTCCCCGTCCAGGCGTTCCTTTTCCCTTTTGCGTTCCCGTGAGAGGGAGCGGGCCTCTTCGGCGGCGGCCTCGTAGAGGGAGAGGCCCAGGACCTTCCCCAGGAGCTCCTTTCTCTGCCGGGGGTCCATCCCGGCGGTGAAAGCGTCGTCCTGGCCCTGGACCAGGAAGGCGCTGTGGGTGAAGGTGTCATAGTCCAGACGGAGGATTTCCAGCAGCCTTTTTTGGGTCTCCTCCACCCCCTGGGAGAGGGTGCGGAAGCCGTCGCCAGAAGCTATAAGAAGGTGGAGGCTGGGCCCCCGTTTCCTGGAGTAGCGCCGGGCTACCCGGTAGCGGTTTTCCCCCACCCGGAAGTCCAGCTCCACCGCCATCTCCTCCTGCCCCTGGTGGATGAGGTTCTCCTGCCCCGAGCCCCTTCTATCCACATTGCGGGCCTGGCCCCAGAGGGCCCAGGTAATAGCATCCAGCAGGGCCGATTTCCCCGCCCCGTTTTCCCCGCAGAGGCAGGCAACATGGACCCCTTCCAGGGACAGCTCCTCCTCCCTGTAGCTCAGGAAGTTCCAGAGCCGGAGCCTGAGGGGTATCAAAGCTCCATCGCTTTCCCCAGTTCCGGAGGCCTCACCTCAATCCCTGTCCCCGCCAGGCCCTCAAGGAAATAGCCCGGCTTTTCGGTATGGATGGGGACCAGGACCCTGGGCTGGATTTCCTTTATCATGCTGAGCAACTCCGGCCCCGAGGCGTGGCCCGAGGCATGGAAACCCCTCTGTTCCTGTGGGATTTTCCCGGTTTCTTCATCGGGCAGCCCCACGGCGTCAATATCAAAATGTTTCAGCCAGTTCTTGAGCCGCCTGATGTCCATCCGCTGCTCTTCGCTGAAGGCCTCGCTGGAGGAGTAGATATAGGTCCCCCTCTGGGGGTGGATGTCAATGAGCTCATTGATGTCCCAGAAGCTGAAGCAGAGGATGTAGTTCTGGGGACAGGCCCTGACCTCCTGGTGGCCCACAAACTGGGAGGGGTGTTGCTTTCGGACGGCTTCTCTCCAGACTTCCTCCCGGTCCGGGGAGCGGAACTCCTGGTAGACGAGCAGTTGGGAGAGGAGTTGGGGGGGCACATCCTGGGGGCAGGCCAGGGCCATGGCCTCCAGGAGATAGCTGTCCTTGGGCAGGACAACCAGCCGGCGGGCTGTGTCCCGGGCGACCCTTTCCATAGTGAGAAGCCTCTCTATGTTCCGGGGGCCGAAGTCGGCGATGACCAGCCCCCGGGCCCCCTTCACCACGGAGAGGATGCTATCATGGACATCTCCCTCGGTGGTCCCCGCCCCTTCCCCGGCCCGGGTGCCTTCGGTGAGGAGGACCAGGGGCTTCAGGGACGCCAGGCCCTGGATAGCGGCCCGGGTGAGGTGGGCCCGCCCCCCGTGGAGACGCAGGTCCCCGGTGTAGGCTATCCAGCCCCCCCAGGTCTCCACGGCGAAAGCCCCCGCCCCAAAGACCGAGTGGTCCACGGGGAAGAAGCGCACGGGGGCGGAGGTGTTGAGGGTGGTGGGGATGGTGGCCTTCAGGCCCTTGCTCTTGGCCGGGGAACGGCCCCAGAAAGCCCTGGCTTCCTCCCCCAGGGGGAAGGGCTCGGAAAGGACAAAGGGGCGGGGCAGGTAGTTTCTCCCTGCCGTGGCCAGGTAGCCCTCTTTAATCTCCCTGGGGCTGAGGTAGCATAGCTCCCGCTCCAGGTCGGACTTCCCCGTGTCCTGGATGGCCTTGGAGATAAAGGCTGTCATCGGCGAGGTATAGATGGGGGTCTCCTGGCGCAGGAAGGAGATGTACCCCGAGTGGTCCAGGTGGGCATGGGAAAGGAGGACCCCATGGACTTCCGCCTCCCGGTAGTGGGGGTGATGGGCCTGGAAGTGCTCCCAGGAAATGTGCTGGGCCAGGTCCTCCCGGTAGATGCCTTTCAAAGGGGGCAGGAGGTCCATCTCCAGCAGGTCCAGGAGGCCGGCCCCGGGGCGGGGGGTGAGATATTCCTCAAAGTAGTCCCCCCTCTTGCCATAGGGGGTGCCGAAGTCAAAGAAGAGTTGAAGGTCCCCCTCCTCCAGGAGGACCTTGTTCCCCCCTATTTCCTCCACCCCGCCGTAGAAGGTGAGCCTGGCCATCAGGGCCTGTGTTTTTTTGCCCGGGAGAGGAGCCTGGGGCCGTCTTCTTCCAGGACCACCAGGTCCTCTATCCTCACCCCTCCCCAGCCGGGGATATAGATTCCAGGCTCTACGGTGAAGGCCATCCCCTTCTCCAGGACATCTGGCGAGCTGGGGCCCAGGTGGGGGGCCTCGTGGGGGGCGAGCCCTACCCCGTGCCCCAGGCCGTGGCCGAAGCTCTCACCGTACCCTGCCTTTTCTATCACCTCCCGGGCCAGGCGGTCGGCCTCCTCCCCCTTCATACCAGGCCTTATCCCGGAGAGGGCCCTCTCCTGGGCCTCCAGGACGACGGCATAGATTTTCCTGAAGTTATCATCAGCCTCTCCCACGGGGAAGGTGCGGGAGAGGTCGCTGCCGTAGCCCTGGACGCGGGCACCGATATCAATGAGCAGAGGCTCCTTCTCAGCGAGGGCCCTGGTGGTGGGGCGGGCGTGGGGCATGGCCGACTGGGGGCCCGAGGCCACAATGGGCTCAAAGGGGAGGGGCTCGCTGCCCCTTTCCCTCATGGACTTCTCCAGCTCCCAGGCCAGCTCTATCTCCCCCATCCCGGGCTTGAGGAGGGGAAGGATGTGGTCAATTGCCTCATCTGCCAGCTGGGCGGCCTTTTCCATCAGGGCCACTTCCCCGGGCTCCTTGACCTGCCTCAGGCCCTCCACCAGCCCCTGGGTGGGCACGAGGTGGGGGCCGTCTTTCAGCGCTTCCTGGAGGAGGGTATAGGTGGCCAGGCTCATGTGGGAGGCCTCAAGGCCCAGGGTTCCTATCCCTTCCCCCGCCAGGAGTGGGGGCAGGAACTGGTAAGGTTCCCCTCTTATCCGCACCACCTCCCAACCGGGGGCCTGGAGCCGGGCCTGCTCGGTGTAGCGGAAGTCCACCAGGAGCAGGGAAGCCTTTCTGGTTATTAGGAGGTATCCGGCGGAACCGGTGAAGCCGGAAACATAGCGGCGGTTATCGGCCTGGGATATAAGCAGACCGTCCAGGCCCTTCTCCTCCAGCCGGGGGAGGAGCCTCCTTAGCCGGATTTCTTTGCCTCCTCAGCCAGGTATTCCAGGGCCAGGAGGTATCCCCGCCACCCCAGGCCGGTTATCTGGCCCCTGGTCACCGGGGCCACCACCGAGTTGTGGCGCCAGTCCTCCCGGGCATAGATGTTGGAGAGGTGCACCTCAACTACGGGCAGGCCGGAGGCGGCCAGGGCGTCCTTCAAGGAGAGGCCGTAGTGGGTGAGTGCCCCCGGGTTGATGATGATGCCGTCGGCTTTGGGGGCCTGGGCCTGGAGGAAGTCAATGATAGCTCCCTCGCTGTTGGACTGGAAGAAGGCCAGCTCCACCTTGAGCTCCCGGGCCTGCCCCTCCAGGAGGGCGTTTATCTCCTCCAGGGTCTTCCTCCCGTAGTGGGAGGGCTCCCTCTTCCCCAAAAGGTTCAAATTGGGGCCGTTAATTATCAGTAGTCTCATTCACCATCCCCCTTTCCCCCTTCCTCAAGGAAGGGGGAATCATAATTTGGCCGGGGGACACCCCCGTGCCCCCGGCAGGGGCGCAGCCCCTGCACCCTGTGAAGGTGCCAGCTTTCCCTTCATCCTAGAAGGGGGGCATATGTGTAATAAATCCCGACGATATCTCCGCTTTGGGCGTCAACCGCAACCGTCGCGTAGGGGAGCCGTGCGGGTGGCCCGGCAGGGAACGCCCTGAGGAAGGCGCCCTCGACCTGGACTGCCCACACCACGACGTAGGGGTATGACATTGAGGTGAGACCGCCGGCAGCCCGCCGCTCGAATTCCTGTCTGGTCATCAGGCGCGCCACGGGGTTGCGTGGGCTCTCCGCTGCCGAATACTCGCCGTGTGGAAGCGAGACCGTCGCGAGGGCGATCTGAACGGCCCGCTCTCTGGTCATCATGGATGCGGTGGGAAGGAGCGGAGCGGCGCCGCGCCATGTCATGTGGGGTAGTCCGTTTTGAGCGTTGAGCACAACCACTGTATAGTTGTATTGCGTGCGGTCCACCGGGAATGGAACGGGGAATGCATCGTACGACGTGCCTTCGTACTGGGCCACCCACACCAGCATGTCAGGACCTTCGAAAAGGCCGTAATTGGGGGTTATTCCCAGCTGCAGCTCAAAGTAATCGCGTATTGTCATCAAGCGTGCCACGGGGTTTCGGGGGTTTTGAACCGCCGTGACCTCGGGCTCGATGCCGGTCCGCGAGAGCGCGACTTGAAGGGCCTGCTCCCGGGTTATGGGGGTCACCGGCGTCGGCGTGCCAGGAGGCGCAGATGTGGGAACTACCTGTATGCAGGCGGCCAGGAGTAGCAGCCCGATTGCGCTGACGAGCACTGAGATTCTCAATATGCCTCTACCTCCGCCATCATAACTCGCTCCGGCCCCCTGGCGATTCCCCATAGACCCTCGGCGTCAACTCTCATCCCCCTCTCCTTGTCAAGGAGAGGGGGGCAGGGGGTGAGGTTGAACCCTTTCATTTCCCCTCCTTTGCCCGGGGGTGGGCGCGGGCATAGACCCGGCGGGCTTGGCTCTGGCTTATATGGGTGTAGACCTGGGTGGAGGCCAGGCTCTCGTGCCCCAGGAGCTCCTGGACGGTGCGCAGGTCAGCCCCCCCGTCCAGGAGGTGGGTGGCGAAGGTGTGGCGCAGGAGGTGGGGGTGGATATCTTTTTCCAGGCCCGCCTTCACGGCATACTCTTTCACGATGTTCTGGATGGAGCGGATGGTGAGCCTCTTCCCCTCTACATTCAGGAAAAGGGCGGGGCTTCTTCCCTGCCCCAGGAGGGTGGGCCTCGCCTTTTCCAGGTATTCCCGCAGGGCGCTGGCTGCGGGCCGGCCCATCACCACCACCCTCTCCTTGGACCTCTTCCCCCAGACCCTCGCCTCCTTCCCGGCCGGGTCAACATCGGCCACATCCAGCCCCACAATCTCGCTCACCCTCAGGCCCGAGGCATAGAGGAGCTCCAGAAGGGCCTGGTCCCGCATGCCGGCGGGGGTGGAGAGGTCGGGGGCCTTCAGCAGGGATGTCATTTCCTCCCGGGTCAAGAATGAGGGCAGGCGTGCTTCCTTTCTGGGCACCGAGGTGGTGCGGGTGGGGTCGGCGGCCACCTTCTTTTCCCTCACCAGGTATTTATAGAAGGAACGCAGGGCGGAGAACTTCCTGGAGATGCTGGACCGGGCGATGCCCCGTTCCAGGAGAAAGGCCAGGTAATCCCTCAGCACCTCCCGCCCCACCCCCTCCCAGGAGGCAACCCCCTTGAGGCCCAGGAACTCCCTGACCTCCTTCAGGTCTGAGGTGTAGTTGCGGATGGTGTAAGGGGAGGAGTGGCGCTCGGTTTCCAGGTAGAGGCGGAAGGACCTAAGCTCCGCTTCCACTCGTGGCTCCCGCGGGGACTGGCTCCTCCAGCTTTATCTTCTCCTTACATTCGAGGCATTGCCCCATCCCCTTCCGGTAGGAGACAAGGAGGCCCTCGCAACGGGGGCACTTCCCCAGGGGCCGGCGGGAGGAGGCGAACTTGCATTTTGGGTAGTTGAGACAGCCGTAGAAGACCCTACCCTTCTTTGTCTCTTTTTCACCCAGCTCCCCGCCGCATTTGGGGCAGGGGATATCCAGCTTCTTGGCATAGGGCCGGGTACGGCGGCAGTCGGGGAAGCCGGAGCAGGCCAGGAACTTGCCAAAGCGCCCCCGCTTGACGACCATCGGGCGGCCGCAGTCGGAGCACTTCTCCCCGGTCTCCTCCGGCTCAACCGCTTGCTGTGGAAGGGGCTGGGAGTAGCGGCACTCGGGGAAGCCGGAGCAGGCCAGAAAATAGCCGAAGCGCCCCCGCTTTACCACCAGGGGGTGGCCGCACTGGGGGCACTTCTCCGCCGTCTTCTCCAGCTCGTATTTCAGCGTCTGGGCGAAGGGGGTATAGAACTCCTGGAGGGTTTCCTGCCAGCCCAGCTCCCCCTGGGCAATCTGGTCCAGCTCCTTCTCCATCCGGGCGGTGAAGTCAAGGTCCACAATCTGGGGGAAGTGCTCCACCAGGAGTGCGGCCACAGTCCGGCCCAGTTTCTGGGGGTCGAGCTTTCCGTCTTTCTTCGCCACATAGCCCCTCTCTCTAAGGGTGGAGAGGATGGGGGCATAGGTGCTGGGGCGGCCGATGCCCTTCTCCTCCAGGGCCCGGATGAGGGTGGCCTCGTTGTAGCGGGGTGGGGGCTGGGTAAAGTGCTGGTCGGGGAAGGCCCCCAGAAAGCGGAGTTTCTCCCCCTTTTTCAAAGGGGGCAGCCTTTGCGAGGGCTCTTCCTTCTCGTCCCGGCTTTCCACATACAGGGTGGTGAAGCCGGGGAAGGTGAGGAGGGTGCTGGTGGCCCGGAGGAGATAGGCCTTCTTGCCCCTGGCCTCGATATCGGCGGTGGCCACCTGGTAGCGGGCGGGGGCCATCTGGCTGGCCAGCATCCGTTTCCAGATGAGGTCATAGAGGCGGAGCTGTTCCGGCTTGAGGAAGGGGTGGAGCTTCCCTGGCTCCCGGAGGATGCTGGTGGGGCGGATGGCCTCGTGGGCCTCCTGGGCATGGCCCCGGGCCCGGTACTGCCGGGGCTTCTCGGGAATGTAGTCGGGGCCGTATTTCCGCTGGATATATTCCCGGACCTCCCTGAGGGCCTGTGGGGAGACCCGGGGGGAATCGGTGCGCATATAGGTGATGAGGCCCACCCTCCCCTCCTTCCCGATGTCCAGGCCCTCGTATAGTTGCTGGGCCAGGGCCATGGTGTGCTTGGCGGCAAAGCCCAGCTTCCTGTAGGCCTCCTGCTGGAGGCTGCTGGTGATAAAGGGGGGAGGGGGCTGGCGTGTGGCCTCCTTGCTCTTTACCCCCGCCACCAGGTAGCGGGCCTTCTCCAGGTCGGAGGCTATTGCCCGGGCGGGGGCCTCCTGGGGGATGTCCAGCTTCGTGCCGTTGGCCAGAGATACAAGAAGGGCGCGGAAGGGCGGGTGGCCCCCCTTTTCCAGCTCCGTCTCAATGGTCCAATATTCCCGGGGGGCAAAGGCCTCAATCTCGTCCTCTCTGTCCACGACTATCCTCAGGGCGGCGGACTGGACCCGCCCAGCGGAGAGGCCCACCTGGACCCTCGTCCAGAGGAAGGGGGAGAGCTTGTAGCCCACCAGCCGGTCCAGGATGCGGCGGGCCTGCTGGGCCTCCACCAGCTTCATATCTATGGAGCGGGGATGGCGGAAGGCCTCCTTTACTGCCTCGGCGGTAATCTCGTGGAAGGCCACCCGGTGGTACTTGTGGTCTTTCAGCCCGGCCGCCTCCACCAGGTGCCAGGATATGGCCTCGCCCTCCCGGTCGGGGTCTGTGGCCAGGAAGACGGACTGGGCCTTGGAGGCGGCCTCCTTTATCCCCTTGACCACCTCCTTTTTCTCTTTGGGGATGATGTAGAGGGGGGAGAAGCCCTTGTCCACATTCACCCCCAGCCTCCAAGAGGGCAGGTCCCGGATATGGCCCAGGGTGGCCTTAACGGAATAGCCCTTGCCCAAAATCTGGCCCAGGGTGCGGGCCTTGGCCGGGGACTCCACCAGCACCAGCTTGGCCATCTACTCCACCTTCACCCGGTATTCTTCCCTGGCCTCGCGGGAGAGGATGTAGTGCATGGCCCCTACCTGCCGCACCAGGCCCTTGAGCTCCATCATGCTGAGGAGGCTGGAGACGGTGGGGATGGCCAGGCCGGATAGGCGGCAGAGCTCGTCTATGTGGAGGGGCTCGGCGGAGAGGTGGCGGAGGAGGGGGGCCTCCTGGGGCTCGGGGGCCAGAAGCTCTTTCATCTCCGCCTGGGGGGCGGCCATGGCCAGGTTCAGCTCCTCCAGGATGTCCCCGGCCCCCATGACCAGCTTGGCCCCTTCCTGGATGAGGCGGTTGGTCCCCCGGCTCTGGGGGGAGAGGATGCTGCCCGGGATGGCGAAGACCTCCCGGTTCTGCTCCAGGGCGAGGCGGGCGGTGATGAGGGCCCCCGAGCCCTCCCCGGCCTCCACCACCACGGTTCCCAGGGCCATACCGCTCATAATGCGGTTGCGACGGGGGAAGTGCTCCGCCCGGGGCGGGGTCCCCAGGGGGAGCTCGCTCACCAGGGCACCCCGCCCCAGGACCTCCCTGGCCAGGGGGGCGTGCTCCGCAGGATAGACCGTGTCCAGCCCCGAGGCGAAGATGGCGATGGTGCGGCCCCCGTTGCTCAAAGCCGTGCGGTGGGCCACGGCGTCTATCCCCCGGGCCAGGCCGCTGATGATGGTTATCCGGTTCCTTACGAGTTCAGCCACGAGCTCCTCCGTTGCCTGGCGTCCATAGATAGTGGGCTTTCTGGTGCCCACCACCGCCACTCCCACCTCGTCCTGGGGGAGGACGGTGCCCCGGACATAGAGGACAGGCGGAGGGTCGTATATCTCCTTTAGGCGGCGTGGATACGAGGGGTCACGCCACGGGAGTGCCTGCACCCCGCAGCGCTCCAGCTTCTCCATCTCCTCGTCCAGGGAGATGCGGGGCCGGTAGTGCAGGACGGTCTCCACCACCTTTGGCTCCAGGCCCGCCTCCTTTAGCTCCTGGGCCGAGGCGAACCAGGCCCTCTCCATCTGGCCGAAGTGTTTTTCAAGGAAAGAGAACCTCACCCGGCCGATGCCGGGGATGAGGCTAAAGCCTACCCAGAATTTCAGGTCAGCATCCATATACAAAAACTGGCGGAGAGGGTGGGATTCGAACCCACGAGGCCTTGCGGCCTACGCGCTCTCCAGGCGCGCCTGTTAGACCACTCCAGCACCTCTCCACAATGGGGGAGCGTACCGTATTCTCCGGAGAGGGTGGGATTCGAACCCACGAGGCTCATCGCCTACCGCTTTTCGAGAGCGGCTCCATAAACCTCTCGGACACCTCTCCATTTACGGATTATAGCATATCTCCCTTTGGCCTTTTGTGCTACAATATTCCTGCTTTTAGGATGGGAAGAAAAGGAAGGCGCTGGATGAGACCGGCCGCCTCTTTTTATGCCTGAGGAGTAATGTAGGCGGGAATGGACCTGGTCTGGCTAAAATTTGCCATCTGCGTCGCTGTCATCTTGCTGGCTGGGCGTCAAGTAGCGAGATATGGCGATGTTATCGCGGAGAAGACAGGGCTGGGTGGGGCCTGGGTCGGCGTAGTTCTGGTAGCGGTTACTACCTCTCTGCCGGAGCTCTTCACTGGCATCAGCTCTGTAACCCTGGCCGCAGCGCCTGACTTGACGGTAGGCAATCTGTTCGGGGCCAATACCTTTAATTTATTAAATTTGGCTTTGCTTGATATTGCTTATCGCCGTGGTCCACTGCTGACAGCAGCTGGTTCCCGGCATCTGCTTACCGCCGCGCTGAGCCCAGTCCTGGTTGCCTTCGTTGCCGCCTTTCTGCTCATCTCCAAGCTGGTCTCCCTTCCAGCGATAGGCTGGGTGGGGGTGTACACGCCGGTCATCTTCCTTCTCTACCTTCTTGCGGTGAGGATGATATTCAATCATGAACGTGCCCAGGCCTCAGCCATTGAAGCGCCCATCAAGTATGGCGGGGTCTCCCTGAGGCAAGCCTACCAGCGCTTCGCCGTGGCTGCTCTATTCATTATTGGTGCTGGGTTCTGGCTGGCTCTGGTGGGGAAGGAAATGGCTGAAATTACCGGGTTGACGCAGAGTTTCGTGGGCAGCCTGTTTCTTGGTTTCACCACCACCTTACCCGAAATCACGGTCTCCTTTGCTGCCTTACGGCTAGGAGCGATAGACCTCTGCGTCGCAAATATGATAGGAAGCAACCTTCTTAATATGACCATCATCGGCATTGATGACCTGTTCTACACTGAAGGACCCATACTGGACGCCGTATCCCAGAATCACCTTCTTACTGCCCTTGTGGTTATACTCATGACCAGCGTAGTCATGTTGGGGATTATCCTGCGACCTCAACGGAAGACACGAGTAGGGGCCAGTTGGTACTCTTTAGCTCTTATAGCCTTGTTTCTTCTCGGCGCCTATGCCAGTTTTGCTATAACATAGCTATCGGGATGATGGAGGGCAGAGGATATGAAGCCACTGGTCTGGCACACCCTTGCACCGGAGGAGACCTTCCAAGCTCTGGAGACCGGGCCCCAGGGCCTGAGCCCTGAGGAGGCCCGGAGCCGGCTTTTAAAGTTTGGCCCCAACCTTCTCCGGGAGGAGAAGAGGGCCTCCCCCTTTATGCTCTTCCTGGAGCAGTTCAAGAACTTCCTCATAATCATCCTCCTCGTGGCCGTGGTCCTCTCTTTCTTCCTGGGGGAGACCTGGGATGCGGCGCTCATCTTAGTCATCGTGCTTTTCGCCGCCGGGCTGGGCTTTGTCCAGGAGTACCGGGCGGAGAGGGCCCTGGAGGCCCTGAAGCGGATGGCCGCCCCCACGGCCTCGGTCCTCCGGCGGGGTGAGGAAAAGGAAATCCCTGCCTCGGAGCTGGTGCCAGGGGACATCGTTGTCTTGCGCACCGGGGACCGGGTGGCCGCCGACCTCAGGCTTGTGGAGGCGGTCAACCTCAGGACCGATGAGGCTTCCCTCACAGGGGAGTCCCTGCCGGTGGAGAAGGTGGTGGGGTCCCTGGCGGAGGCGGACCTGCCGGTGGGGGACAGGAAGAACATGGCCTACATGGGCACGGCGGCGGTCTATGGCCGGGGGAAGGGGGGGGTGGTGGCCACGGGCATGGCCACCGAGTTCGGCCGCATCGCCGGCATGCTCCAGCAGGTGGAGGAATCCCCTACGCCTCTCCAGGTGAACCTGGACCGCATGGGCAGGGTCATCGGTATCGGCGCCCTGGCCATGGCCGCCCTTATCTTCGGCCTGGCCCTCTTGCAGAGGGAGGGTGGATTCCTGGAGATGTTCATCTGGGCAGTGAGCCTGGCGGTGGCGGCAGTCCCCGAGGCCCTGCCCGCCGTGGTAACCATCTCCCTGGCCCTGGGGGTGCAGCGCCTGGTGAAACGCCATGCCCTCATCCGCCGCCTGCCTGCCGTGGAGACCCTGGGCTCCGTCAGCGTCATCTGCTCCGATAAGACGGGGACCCTCACCCAGGACCAGATGACGGTGAGGAGAATCTATACCGATGGGCAGATGATAGAGGTTACCGGGGCAGGCTATGAGCCCCGGGGGGAGTTCCGCTCTCAAGGCCCCCTTCCTGAGGGCCTCCGCCGCCTCCTCCTGGCCGGGGTGCTCTGCAACGATTCCTGCCTGTGCAGCAACGATGGCTCGTGGTGGGTGCGGGGCGACCCCACCGAAGGGGCCCTGGTGGTGGCCGCCGCCAAGGCCGGGATAGGGGAAGAGGTGCGAGAGAAATACCCCCGGATGGGAGAGGTCCCCTTCTCCTCCGAGAGGAAGCGCATGACCACCATCCACCGCACCGAGCAGGGAGAACAGGCCTTCAGCAAGGGCGCCCCCGAGGTCATCCTGGAGTCCTGCTCCCATGTACTCAAGGGAGGGGAGGAGTCTCCCCTCGGCCCGCAAGCCTGCCAGGAGGTCCTGGCCCAGGCCCAGGAGATGGCTGGGGAGGCCCTGCGGGTGCTGGGACTGGCCTACAAGCACCTGGGCCGGGGCGAGGCGGAGGCGGAGAAGGAAATGGTCTTCCTGGGGCTGGTGGGGATGATAGACCCCCCCCGCTCCGAGGTCAAAGAGGCCATCGCCAGGTGCCTGGAGGCCGGGATTAAGCCAGTGATGATTACCGGGGACCACGCCGTCACTGCCAGGGCCATCGCCCAGGAGCTGGGCATCCTGAGGGGGGGTCTGGTGCTGACAGGCCCTGAGCTGGAGCGGCTGGGGGAGGTGGAGTTCGAGGCGATGGCGGAGAGGGTGGAGGTCTATGCCCGGGTATCTCCAGCCCATAAGCTCCGGGTGGTTGATGCCCTGACCAAGAAGGGCCATGTGGTCGCCATGACGGGGGACGGGGTGAACGATGCCCCGGCCCTGAAGAAGGCCGATATCGGGGTGGCCATGGGTATCACCGGCACCGATGTCTCCAAAGAGGCCTCGGATATGGTCCTGACCGATGACAACTTTGCCTCCATCGTGGCGGCGGTGGAGGAGGGGCGGGGCATCTTCGGCAACATCAAGAAATACCTGATGTATCTCCTCTCCTCCAACCTGGGGGAGATATTGCTTATGCTCCTGGCGGTCTCCATGGGCCTGCCATTGCCCCTCGTTGCCGTCCAGATCCTCTTTGTGAACCTGGCCACCGACGGTCTGCCCGCCCTGGCCCTGGCGGTGGACCCCCCGGCCCGGGATATAATGCGCCGTCCCCCCCGGCCCCGGAAGCAGGGCATCTTCACCTGGCCGGTGCTGTCCTTGATGGGGGCGGGGGGGGTCTGGTCGGGGCTGGTCAACCTGGGGGTCTTTGTCTGGGCCCTGAAGTCGGGCCGGACCCTGGTGGAGGCCCAGGGCCTTACCTTTCTCAGCCTCACATTTATTCAATACTTCAAAGCCTTCAACTTCCGTTCCGATACCCTTTCCCTGTTCCAGATAGGCATCTTCTCCAACCGCTGGCTGTGGTGGGCCATCCTGGTCAATATGGTCATCACCATACCCATCATCTACCTGCCTGCCCTTCAGGGGCCTTTCCACACCTTTTCCCTGGGGCTCAGGGACTGGGGGGTGGTGCTCCTGGCCTCTTTCTCCGTCTTTCCGGTATTGGAGTTCTTGAAGTTTCTCTCCCGCCGGTCCCTTGCCAGGAGGGGTCAGATAGTTTAGTATAAATTATCGTGCCCCTGTAGCTCAGAGGATAGAGCACTGGCCTCCGGAGCCAGGAGCGCGGGTTCGAGTCCCGCCAGGGGTACTTTTCATTGACCGGGCTGTTCTCCCCTGCTATGCTTCCCCCTGCGAGGTGTGGCGCAGCGGTTAGCGCGCATGGTTTGGGACTCTAAGAAGCATAATACGGCATTGACGGGGAGTAGCTCAGCCTGGTAGAGCGCTTGGTTTGGGACCAAGAGGCCGGCAGTTCAAACCTGCCCTCCCCGACCACAGATGGAGACCGACCGCAAAACCTGTCCTCCTCTAAGTTGCTATTCGAACGGCAGCAAGGGGGAAAAACGGAGGATGGGATAGGAAGAGGTCAGCCGAGGCCGCAAAGCGGCCTGTGGCCCGGCTCAAAGTCTGCCGGGGTCTTACGATCCCTCTTGCTAGCCATCCTGTTCTGGGGGACTGATTAGGGTCAGACACATGTCGGACACTGGCAAGGGAGATGAAGGGGCGATATGCTGGGGTTTCGATGGGTGTTTATGGGGCCATTCTGCCGGGAGCGGCGCGCCTGGCACGGCTCCTGGCAGAGCCCTCTGAGGAAGC
>JAHKAY010000025.1 GCA_018825785.1 Chloroflexota bacterium
GCTTCCTCAGAGGGCTCTGCCAGGAGCCGTGCCAGGCGCGCCGCTCCCGGCAGAATGGCCCCATAAACACCCATCGAAACCCCAGCATATCGCCCCTTCATCTCCCTTGCCAGTGTCCGACATGTGTCTGACCCTAATCAGGGTAAAATGGGCCTCAAATGGGCGCGGCCGGGGGGCAATGGGGAAAGGCCGAAGAGCCCCGCAGGAAAGCCCGGCTGATTTTAAGCAACCCGCCTTGACTTCCCACCCCGCGGAATTTAGACTTTCTGGACTCCGGGAAAGGAGGAGACGGTGGCCCAGGAATCGGCTGTCACCCCTGAGCTCAAGGCCCTGGTAGGCAAAGAGTTCCCCCCCACCACCTGGGAGGTGACCAAAGGCGACATCATCCGCTTTGCCCAGGCCATTGAGGACCCCAACCCCCTGTGGAACGACGAAAAACAGGCCCGCCGGAGCCGCTACGGGGGGCTTATTGCCTCCCCCGCCTTCCCCGCCTGCCTCGTCAATGAGGGCATGATGAAGCTGCTCTTCAATACGCCCACCCCCCTGAAGCGGCTCCTCAACGGGGGCAATGAGCTGGAATGGTACCAGCCCATCCGCCCCGGCGACCGCATCACCGTCACCGGGCGGTTGGTGAACCTGCGCGAAGGGGAAGGAGCCTTGGGCCGGACGCTCTTCCTCATCTTTGAGATAACCTATACCAACCAGTCCGGCGAGGCGGTGGCCAAGGGCCGGAACACTCTTGTCCGCTACTAGGGGGAGAAATGGCAGAGCAGATATTCTATGAAGATGTGGAGGCAGGCCAGGAGCTCCCGCCCCTGGTGAAGCACCCCACCACCCGCCAGCTGGTGAAGTGGGCCGGGGCCTCGGGGGACTTCTACGAAATCCACTACGACAAGGACTTCGCCCAGGCCCAGGGGCTGAAGGGAGTCATCGTCCACGGCTGGCTGGTCTTCTCTTTCCTGGGCCAGCTCCTCACCGACTGGATGGGGGAAGGGGGGTGGATAAAGAAGTTCAGGGTGAGCTACCCGGGGATGAACTACCCCGGCGAGGACATAATATTGAAGGGGAAAATCACCAGGAAATATGCCCAGGATGGGGAACACCTGGCGGAACTCGAAATATGGGCGGAGAACCCCAGGGGTGAAAAGACTACGCCGGGCCGGGCAGTGGTGGCCCTCCCGTCAAGAAAGGAGACAGTTGAGCGGACTGCTTGAGGACAGGGTGGCGGTGGTCACCGGGGCAGGGCGGGGCATCGGCCGGGCCGAGGCCCTGGCCCTGGCAGCTCAGGGGGCCAAAGTGGTGGTCAACGACCTGAAAGGGGGGGGACATGACACCGGCGCCCCCGCCGCCCCTGCCGATGAGGTGGTGGAGGAAATCAATGGCAAGGGGGGCATAGCCGTTGCCAGCTACGACAGCGTGGCCACCCCCGAAGGGGCGGAGAGGATTATCAAGACGGCTATAGACAGCTTCGGCCGGATAGACATCCTGGTGAACAATGCCGGCATCCTCCGGGACCACCTGGTCTTCAGGATGAGCCCCGAAGACTGGGATGCGGTCATCAAGGTGCACCTCTACGGCACCTTCTACTGCACCCGTTTCGCCACCCCCTACATGGTCCGGCAGCGCTACGGCCGGCTCATCAACACCTCTTCCGAGGCAGGGCTGGGGAACCCGGGCCAGGTCAACTACTCCGCCGCCAAGGAGGGGATTGTCGGCTTCACCCGCTCCGCGTCCCGGGAGCTGGGGCGGTTCGGGGTTACCTGTAACGCCATCCGCCCCCGCGCCGCCACCCACATGACCATGAGGCCCGAGCTTATAGCCGCCTGGGAGAAGGCGGGGCGCCAGGACCTGATAAAGGAGACAGCGGCCATGACTCCTGAGGGCGTCGCCCCCCTGGTGGTTTTCCTGGCCAGCGAGGCGGCGGAGAACATCAACGGCTGCACCTTCCTCGTTTACCGCGGCTTCGTTGGCCTCTATGACGAGCTTGCGGTCCGTGAGAAGCTCGCCAGGGAGGGCGGGGACTGGACCCCCGAGGAGCTGGTGGACCTCATCCCCAGGACCATCGGCAAGGGGAGGGTGAGGGAGCTACCCCCCGCCTTCTAGCCCGGACCCCCTTCTCCGGCGGTGTCTTTCGGCCACTTTGAGCCTGGCCACCGCCCTGGCCAGGGAAGCATGGGCCTGGGCCAGGTCTGCTTCCGGGGCCCGGCCCGTCAGCCGTTCTTCTGCCCGCCTCTTGGCAGCCTCGGCCCGGGCCAGGTCTATCTCCTCGCACTTTTCCGCCGCATCGGCCAGGACGACAACTCTATCCGGCCGCACCTCCAGGAAGCCCCCCGTGATGCAGAGGGAGACCTCCTCCTTCCCTTTGCGCAGGAGGAGCTCCCCCGGCTGGAGCATGGTCATCAACGGGGCGTGGTGGGGCAGGATGCCCAGCTGCCCCTCCACCCCCGGCGCCACCACCACATCAACATCATCCGAATAGACCAGCCGTTCCGCCGAAACAATATCTATCTTCATAGGCAAACTTCCCTCACCCCCTGACCCCCATCGGGAGAGCGCAGGCAATTGATACATCTCTCCCCAGATGGGGATGATAGTTGATAACCCCCGATTCTGTTCCCCTGCAGTATACCTTCTCCACCAGGAGACGCAAGAGTCCCTTCGGCTTATGCAACCGGCCCGCCCACAAGTGTTATGCCGCCTTTCAAGCTGAGGTTCCCCCTTGAATAGCCTCAGAAGCGGGTGGAAGCATCTCGCTGTTGGCTCATTTACTTACTGTGAGCAAAAGCCGGTACTGGCTGTCTAATATCGTCTTGCCCTGCTCTGGATAGGGTTCCACATGGTAGGAAAGCCGGTATTTCTGATAGTCCCTGGTTGCATATGCTTCAGTAAGACCGGTCTCAGCCAGTACCAACCCATCTGTTGCCTCACCGGCGCTGATGCGGACCTCGGCCACAACCCTGCCCGCCCAGATACAGACAACGCCCTTCGGGCAGCGGCTATCTTCTACAATTCGAACAAACTCGACCTTCAGATTCTCGTCAGCGATGAAGGCCGTGTGCCCAATATGCAGCAACAATTCTTCACCGAGGAGGCCTCTGACCTCACCGATGGGGGTTGAGCCCGATGTCGGAAGTGAAGTAGGAGTAGGTGCTGGGATGGGCGTCAACGCGGGCGCAAGACAGGCCGCGAGCATGGCCACCACCAGCATGAGTATGACAGTGAGACCCGCCCTTTCAAGGCTTTGGATTCTCATCTCTCTCTTCCTCCTGCACCAATCAAGCCAGCCCTGCCATTGGCACAATTATACCCTCTTCCGCCATGCACGCGAACGCTCCTTGAACAACACCTGACTGTCTGCACTGAAGTGTCAGCCCTAACTCTTACGGGGCGCTGAGCTTCTACCTCCAAGGAGAGCCTGGAAATGACCAGTCAAGCCGTCAAAATGGCCAGCCTTTGCACAAACGTCAGTTTCCTGGTAGAATTGGACTCCGAAAAGTGAATTACTTTCTCGGCGTAGATATCGGCTCTGTCAATGCCAAACTGGCACTCATCGAAGACGACGGCAGGACAGTTCACCTGGATGTTGAGAAGATAGCCTCCAATGCCAAGTCCGCGGTCAACTCACTCATTGCCAGGTTAGATAAGCAGTTCAATCTCGGCCAAATTGCGAGTGCTGGTGTATCTGGCTCCGGCAAAGCTGTTATCCCGAAAGACTTTGGCTGGGCAGAGTTCAGCAGCTCACTGGCAATTGCCTCAGGTCTCCTTCACCGCCATGCCGATGCCAAAACAATCATACAAATTGGCGGCCAGAGTTCCCTTGTCATCGCCCTGCAAGACGGATTGAGAAAGCCATGGAGGGTCGCATCAAATCCCCTATGTGCAGCGGGCACGGGAAGGTTCCTTGAGCAACAGGCGTACCGCCTGGGCATTAGCATGGATGACTTCGCCAGGCTGGCCCTGCAGTGCCAGGGCAGTCCGCCCCGGATAGCTGCCAGATGCAGTGTTTTTGCCAAGAGTGACCTCATTCACCTGCAGCAGAAGGGCGTCTCTGTTGAAGCCATGCTTTATGCGCTTTGTGAAAGCATCGCTCGGATGGTCGCCTCTCTCCAGAAAGGGAGCTTCAGGGAGCCGGTTTACTTTGTTGGTGGCGTTGCCGCCAATGGCGCTGTACTCAAGGCTCTCAACGAAATTCTATCGGCAAGAAACGGGCACCCGGTCCAGGCAGTCGTCCCCGAGCATCACCTACATGTTGAAGCCCTGGGAGTGGCCTTGCTTTCGAGAGAAAAGACTTCCAGAGTCAGCCTGATACCTGAAGGCGATGCCCGGCAGCGCTATTTTGAAATGCCCCGGCTTGCCGATGTGGCCCTTAAGGAAAGCCAGGGGAGAAACGGAATCGAGGGGCCGTGTGTGGGCTATCTCGGGGTTGATGTAGGCTCCACAAGCACCAAAGCAGTGATACTTGATGAGTCTGGCACCAGGATTCTGGCAAAAAACTATCTGATGACCGCGGGCAGGCCTGTTGACGCAGTCAAGCAGGTCTTCAGAAATCTGCTTCGGGATGGCGCGGGTAAGGTCAGAATAGCCGGTGCGGGCGTAACCGGTTCCGGCAGATACCTGGTCGGTAGCTTTATTGGAGCGGACCTGATTAAGAATGAGATAACGGCGCAGACAAGAGCTGCCGCTGAAATAGACGCTGAAGCGGACATCATCGAGATAGGTGGCCAGGACTCCAAGCTTGTCATCAAGAGGAACGGGGTTGTCGTTGACTACCAGATGAACAAGGCATGTGCTGCCGGAACTGGAAGTTTCATTGATGAAATGTCAGAGATGCTTGATGTTTCTGTGAATAGCGGTGAATTCGCCAGATTGGCACTCGCAGCACCCCACACCATTGACCTGGGCACAAGATGCGCTGCCTTCATGGGGCAGGCAGTCTCTGCTGCCCAGCAGGAGGGTGTGCCTATAGAGGTCATCACCGCCAGCCTTTCCAACTCCATTGCGAAGAATTATCTGTCCAAAGTGGTGGGTAACAGAAAGCTGGGGACCAAGATTATCCTTACCGGGGCTGTATTCTACAACCAGGCTATTGTCTCTGCCTTTCATCAGCAACTCAAGGGGAAAACCTTGACCGTGGCCGAGCACAGGGAAGTCAGTGGCGCAATCGGCGCAGCGCTTCTTGCCAAAGAGACGATGGGGGGCCAGGGTTCGAGATTCCGGGGATTCCAGGTGGTCATTGACAGCGACTGCAACCTCTCCACGTTCACCTGCAAGGCGTGTGACGACAACTGTACTATCACCCGGATGCGGGTTCCCAACGAGAAATCTACATTCTATGGCAGCAGGTGCGACCGCTATGACAGCGCCGTTGCCCAGACAAGAAGGGAAACCTCCTTTGACGAACGGGAGAAACTACTCTTCAAGGATTACAAGCCGGATTCCGGCGCCGGGCCTGCGGTTGGCATCCCCAGGGCGCTCGTAGTATACGACTATGCGCCATTGCTTATCGGTTTTCTGAACGCGCTGGACGCGAGGGTTGTCCTCTCCAGCAGGACCACCAAAGAAATCATGGAACGGGCAGTGGAGCTAAGCTACACTGACAGTTGTTTCCCTCTCAAACTTCTCCACGGGCATGTGGCATCGCTTGATAGTGTTGACCATGTTCTCTATCCCTGCGCAATCCGATTGGGCAAGAAAGACGGGGATGAGAACCAGAAATACGCCTGTCCCCTGGTCCAAGCATCACCATTTATAGTACGCCAGGTCCTCAACCTCGGAGAACGACTGCTGATACCCATAGTGGACTTCAGCCGTGGCGATGCCGAGACGATAGACAGCCTGGCTGATGCCGCTGTCAAGATGGGGTTCAGTAGAAGCAAGGGCAAGGAAGCGGCGGTGGCTGGTATTGAAGCCCAGCGGAGATTCGAGACCGAGCGGGTGGAGCTTGGCAGCAGGCTGCTGAAGCAACTTCATGAAAGCGGCCAGTTGGGTGTGGTCCTGCTCACAAGGGCATACATGTCACAGGACTCAGGGGCGAATCTTGGTATAGCCGAGAAACTGGCCCAGCTTGGTGTGGTGCCCGTGCCGCTTGATTTCCTGCCCCTTTCCGAAGTGGACCCCAAGACCTACTCAGACCGTCCCTACTGGTCATATGAAGGCAAATTCATAGCCGGCACAGCAATAACGGCTCCAGACCCGCAGCTATACGGCCTGGCGTTGACGAACTTCGGGTGCGGCCCGAACTCATTCATACTGAGAATCATGGAAGATATCATGGGAGGCAAGCCCCTGGGACAGCTCGAAATCGATGAACATGCTGCTGAGGCCGGCATCGTTACCCGTCTTGAGGCCTTCGTAGACACCATCAGGGGCTATGCCCGCTCTGCCAAACAGCATGAAGCCTCGCGTAAATACATCTACAGGGGTACGTCCACACTAAACAATACAAAGAAGACTCTTCTCGTACCCAGGATGGCACCTTACATAGAAGCCGTAGCTGCAGCAATGGAGGCCTGTGGTGCCAAGGTAACTGTCCTCCCTGAGCCGGATGAACGCAATCTCCTCTACAGCAACCAGGTAACATCCGGCACGGAATGTCTCCCATACCGTGTAACTCTGGGCGACTTCTTGCGGTTCTACCATGAAAATGGCGCCGCTTTGAAAGATGTTGAGGGATTTATGGCTGGGTCATATGGCCCGTGCCGTTTTGGCAAGTATGCCATAGAACAGATGCTGATACTTAAAGATATTGGTTTTGACCTTCCGATACGTACTACGGTGTCCAACAATGCCTATCGCGACCTAAACCTCGGTCCTGATTTTGAACGCCTTGCCTGGAAAGGTGCAGTTGCCACAGACTACCTGCAGAAGCTTCTCTGGCGTGCCCGCCCCTATGAAAAACGCGAAGGGTGCGCAGATAGACTGTTTGATGAGTCCATCAGCCAGATTGCCGACCACATCCGTAGAAAAGAGAACTACGACGACATCCTCAAGCAGGCAGCCAGTGAATTCAAATCACTGATTGACCCTGAGCTGCCCAGAAGACCACTGGTCGGCATCAACGGCGAAATCTACTTGCGCTCCAACAGATTCAGCAATAACGACCTGGTGAAGCTATGCGAAGGGGCAGGCCTTGAAGTCACCGTTTCCTCCATGGGGGAATGGGTCAAGTACATCTCGCATAGAAATATTGAGGATGCTGTCAAGTACAGAGAAATCTTGAAAATGGTAAGGGGCTACATCAAGAAGCTGGTCCAAGAGCACGATGAGCACCGGGTGGCCAGGCACTTCCAGGGGATGCTGGATGTGAGAGAGCCTTCAATAGAGCAGGTACTGCATAAGACAAGCCAATTTCTCTCCCCCAAGTGTGGAAGCGAGGCAGTTCTCAGTATAGGTGCCGGAATCGAATGGATGGAGGACCCCAAGTTCGCTGGTGTGATATCGGTAATGCCCCACGGCTGTATGCCAGGAGGAATTGTGGCAGCAATGGCTGAGAAGTTCACTGCGACTTACCAGAAGCCGTGGATCAGCCTCACCTATGACGGTATTATGGAGACCAACAACCTCGCCAAGATCAACGATTTTGCTGAACTGGTCAAGTTTTGCAGCAAGGAAACTGGGGAACGCGCAAACCACATAGCCTCCCCCAATGGCTTTCTATTGCCCTCACCCCCTGGCCCCCTCTCCCTGGGGGAGAGGGGGAATCTTGATTCAGTTCAGGGGGACACCCCCTGAGACCCCCGGCAGGGGCTACGCCCCTGCACCCCATAGCGGTATTAAACGGACGGCTGACAAGATATCCCACCAGCTACTCCACCTTAATTGCACAGACCCCATGCATAGGGATTGCAATAATCTTATCCCCACTGGCATAGGCCCTGTCGTCGTTTTCGTCCAACCAAACGAACCCTGGATTGGAGCAACCTGCCGTTCCGCAAATTGTGGACGTGTCTGGATAACCTAATGGTCTAACACTCCTTATGTATCGCCGTTTTTTGCCGGCTGGCGGGCCGTGCTGACTACATCTGACCAGTGCCATAGCTTTCCCTCCTTTACCCGCCCAGCGTTTGGGCCTTTTCCAGGGCGTCGTCTATTGTGCCTACCATGTAGAAGGCCTGCTCGGGCAGGTGGTCGTGTTTGCCCTCCAGTATCTCCTTGAAGCCCCTCACCGTCTCTTTTACGGGCACATAGCGGCCGGGGGTGCCGGTGAAGGCCTCGGCCACGAACATGGGCTGGGACAAGAACCGCTGGATGCGCCGCGCCCGGCCTACGGTGAGCTTGTCCTCCTCGGAAAGCTCGTCTATGCCAAGGATGGCGATGAGGTCCTGGAGCTCCCTGTAGCGCTGGAGGACCCGCTGGACGCCCCGGGCCACGCTGTAGTGCTCCTCCCCCACTATCCGGGGGTCCAGGATGCGGGAGGTGGAGGCCAGGGGGTCCATGGCAGGGTAGATGCCCATCTCGGAGATGGCGCGGTCCAGGGCGATGACGGCATCCAGGTGGCCGAAGGTGGTGACAATCCCCGGGTCGGTGTAGTCATCCGCGGGCACATAGATGGCCTGGAAGGAGGTGATGGAGCCCTTCCTGTTGGTGGTGATGCGCTCCTCCAGCTCCCCCATCTCCGTGGCCAGGGTGGGCTGGTAGCCCACCGCCGAGGGCATCCGGCCCAAAAGCGCCGAGACCTCCATCCCCGCCAGGGTATAGCGGTAGATGTTGTCTATGAAGAGGAGCACGTCCTGCCCCCCTTCATCGCGGAAGAACTCGGCCATGGTGAGGGCGGTGAGCGCCACCCTCAGCCTCACCCCCGGGGGCTCGTTCATCTGGCCGAAGACCAGGACCGTCTTGTCAATGACCCCCGAGGCCTTCATCTCCAGCCAGAGGTCGTTCCCCTCCCGAGAACGCTCCCCCACGCCCACAAAGACCGAAAAGCCCCCGTGCTCGGTGGCGATGTTGCGGATGAGCTCCTGGATGATAACGGTCTTGCCCACCCCCGCCCCCCCGTAGGCCCCCACCTTCCCTCCCCGGGTGAAGGGGGTGACGAGGTCAATCACCTTCAGGCCGGTCTCCAGCATCTGGGGGCGAGTCTCCTGGTCCATAAAGAGGGGAGGGGGCCGATGGATGGGCCACCTGTCCTTGGCCTTCACCTCCCCCAGGTTATCCAGGGGCTCGCCAAAGACATTGAACAGCCGGCCCAGGCATTCCCTGCCTACCGGCACCTTAAGGGGCCCGCCGGTGTCCACCACCTCCGCCCCCCGTTTGAGGCCGTCGGTAGGGGTCAGGGCCAGGCACCGCGCCCAGTTGTTCCCGATATGCTGCTGGACCTCCAGGACAATCTTGGAGCCGTCCACGGGGACCTCCACCGCATCATAGATGGAAGGGAGCTCCTCGGGGGGGAACTCCACATCCACCACCGTCCCGATAACCTGCACAACTCTGCCTTTAGCCATCTTCATTCCTCCAGGGCAAACTTGGTCCCCATCATATCCAGGAGCTCTTCTGTTATCATCTCCTGTCGGGCCTTGTTGTAGAGGAGGGTGAGATGCTCTATGAGCTCCTGGGCATTCTCCGTGGCCGCTCTCATGGCCACCATCCGGGCCGACTGCTCACTGGCGATGGTCTCCAGGAGGGCGTGGTATATCTGCATCTCCACATAGCGGGGGAGGAGCTGGGAGAGGACATGGCGGGGGTCGGGCTCAAAGATATAGTCCACCTTCTGGGCCGTGGGCAGCTTCGCCGGCTCCACGGGCAGGAGCGGTTCCATCGTGGGACGCTGGACCATGGTGGAGACAAAGAGGGGATAGCTGATGTAGACCCTGTCTATCAGCCCCCGGGTGAAGTCGTCAGAGACAATCTGGGCCGCCGGCAGGATATCCGCCAGCCGGGGGCGGTCCCCCAGACCGGTGAACTCTGCCCTCAGGTCCTGCCCGGTCCGCACCAGGAAGTCCCGGCCCTTTCTTCCGATGCTGATGACCGTTACCGGGACCCCGGCCTCCAGGATAAAGCCGGCCAGATGCCGGTTGACATTGGCATTGAGGGGCCCGCAGAGGCCGCGGTCGGGGGTGATGTGGACCACCCCAACCCTCCTCACCGCCCCTTTGCTGGAGAAGGGGGTGGAGGGCTTCTTCCGGCGGCATGGGGATGGCGGCCAGGTCCGCCAGGACCTGATGGAGTTTCACATCATAGGGACGGCCCTGGAGGTCCCTCTCCTGGGCCCGCCTCATCTTCGATGCAGCCACCATCTCCATGGCCCGGGTAATCTTGGAGACACCCTGGACAGACTTTATGCGCCGCCGGACAAGCCTTATGGGAGGCATATTACCTCACCCCGGCCCCCTCTCCTGAAAGGGTAAGATATTCCTGGAAGAACTTGATCATCTCTTGAATTTCTCGTCCCGACAGCGGCGTCTCCGCCCAGCAGCGGTCTTTGTAGTCGGTTACCTTGATGAATAGTGGGTGTACGCGACGCTGACCAACTACATGCTCGCCCACATAGAATACAACGTTCTTTCCAATCGCCTTAGCTTCCATAGCCGCCCATCCTCCTTGAAAACGGCGTGGCCCTCTTCTGGCCTACACCGTCACTGTCTGTTTGAACTGTTTTATGGCCTGCTTGAGCTTTTCTTCGGTCTCGGGCTTGAGCTCTTTGTCGGTGGCGATGGCCTTGAGGGCCTGGGGGTGGTGAGTCTCCATGAAGCTGTGGAACTCCGCCTCCCATCGGGAGACCTTGTCAACGGGCACATCGTCCAGGTAGCCGTTGACGCCGGCGTAGAGGATGGAGACCTCCTTCTCCAGAGACATAGGCTCATACTGGGGCTGCTTTAGGATTTCCACCAGCCTCTGGCCCCGCTCAAGCTGTGCCCGGGTGGCCTTGTCCAGCTCGGCGGTGCCGAACTGGGCAAAGGCGGCCAGCTCCCGGTACTGGGCCAGGTCCAGCCTCAGCCTCCCGACCACCTGTTTCATGGCCCTGGTCTGGGCCGCCCCCCCCACCCTGGAGACCGAGAGGCCCACATTCAGGGCGGGGCGGATGCCAGCATTGAAGAGGTCAGTTTCCAGGTATATCTGGCCGTCGGTGATGGAGATAACGTTGGTGGGGATGTAGGCGGAGATATCCCCCATCTGGGTCTCAATGATGGGCAGGGCGGTGAGGGAGCCGCCGCCATGTTCCGGGGCCAGGTGGGCTGCCCTCTCCAGGAGGCGGCTGTGCAGGTAGAAGACATCCCCGGGGTAGGCCTCCCGCCCCGATGGCCGTCGCAGCAAGAGAGACAACTGACGGTAGGCCCAGGCGTGCTTGGAGAGGTCATCGTAGATGACCAGGGCGTCCTTGCCCTGCTCCATGAACTCCTCCCCCAGGGCACATCCCGAGTAGGGGGCCAGGTACTGGAGGGCGATGGGGTCCGAGGCGTTGGCCGCCACCACGATGGTGTGGGCCATTGCCCCGTGCTGCTCCAGGGTGGCCACCATCTGGGCCACCTTGGAGGCCTTCTGCCCGATGGCCACATAGATACAGGCGAGGTCGCCCCCCCTCTGGCTGATAATAGTATCCATGACGATGGCCGTCTTGCCGGTGGAGCGGTCGCCGATGATAAGCTCCCGCTGGCCCCGGCCTATAGGTATCATTGCGTCTATAGCCTTGATACCGGTGCGGACGGGGACGTTTACCGGGCGGCGCACGACCACATTGGGGGCCACCCTCTCCACCGGACGGGTCCGGCTGGCCTGGATGGGGCCCTTCCCGTCTACGGGTCTGCCCAGGGGGTCCACCACCCGTCCCTTGAGGCCATCCCCCACCGGCACCTCCACAATCCGGCCCGTGGTCTTGACCTCGTCGCCTTCCTTGATTGAGGAGTAATCGCCCAGAACGATGGCCCCTACCGAGTCCTCCTCCAGGTTCAGGGCGATGCCCAGCGTCCCGTTGGAAAACTCCAGGAGCTCATTGTATCCGGCCCCCTGGAGGCCGTGGATGCGGGCGATGCCGTCCCCCACCTCCACCACCGTCCCCACATCCACCAGGACCGCTTGGGCCCCAAACTGCTCAATCTGCTGCTTGAGGATGGCTACTATGTCGTGTCCCCGGGTGGCCATGGGCCAGCACCTCCCTCTGAAAGACTCTTCTTCAAAAGCTCCAGTCTCGTGCGCGTGCTCCCGTCCAGGAGCTGGCCCCCGACCCTCGCCACCAGTCCGCCGACGATGGCGGGGTCCACTTTCGCTTTCACCACCACCCTCTTCCCCACCATCGCCGCCAGCCTCCGGGCCAGGAGCTCCACCTCCTCCCCCCCAAGGGGGACAGCGGTGATGACCTCGGCATGCTCAATACCGTGGTAGGTGTCCAGAAGCCTTTCATACTCCTCAGCAATCTCCCCCGCCAGCCTCCGCCTGCCGCGGGCCACCAGGAGCCCCGCGTAGTTCAGCACCAGGGGGCCGGCCCAGGGAAGCCTCTCCTGCAACAAGGCAACCTTCTCCGCCAGGGCAAGGCGGGGGCTCTCCAGCAGGAGGGAGAGGACAGGGTCGGCCGCTGCCTGGGCCACCTTAGCCAGTTCCTCCCGCCATTTCTCCAACTCACCTGCGGCCCGGGCAATCTGGAATATAGCCTGGGCATGGCGGCGGGCGGAGGCCATGCGGGGCATAGGGGCTACTTGCCCCCGCTGGAGGGGGTTTCCTCCAGCACCTCTTCTATAAGCTGCCGGTGGGCCTGTCTATCCAGGGAGCGGTTTATCACCTTTTCCGCCGCCGTGATGGCCAGGCCGGCGAACTCCCTCCTCAGCTGGGCCACCATCTCCCCCCTCTCCACCTCTATCTCCCCCCGGGCCCTCTGGATAAGGCCCTGGGCCTCCCGCCGGGCCTCGGCCCTGGCCTCCTCCTTGACCTTCTCCCCCATCTGGGCCGCCTGGGATACGATGGCCTGGCCCTGCCGGCGGGCGTCCTGGAGCTGGGCCTTTATCTCCTCCTCCGCACGGGTGGACTGGAGCCGGGCCTTCTCCGCCTGGTCCAGGCTCTCCTTTATGGTAGCGGAGCGCTGGTCCAGCATCCTCAATATGGGCTTGTAGCCGACGATATAGAGGAGCCCCAGGAGCAGGCCGAAGTTCACCAAATAGATAAGCAGGCTGGGCAGGTGGATGCCCAGCTCCCCGAACTTCTCCAGCATTGATCCCCTTTACGCCACCATGCCCAGGATGATAGCTACAATCAGGGCATAAATGCCGAGTGCCTCCGCCAGGGCGGCCACCAGGATCATGTTTGTAAAGATGGCCCCCCGGGCCTCGGGATTCCTGCCCAGAGCCTGCATGGCCGAAGCACCGATGAGGCCCAGGCCAATCCCTGGGCCCAAAAGGCCCAGGCCAATGGCCAGCCCCGCCGCCAGCATCTTCATTGTTTCCGGGTCCATTTACTTCATCCCTCCTTTTCTGCCGGGGCCGCTACTGTTCCCGGCGCGACAGCACACCGCTGATTACACCCGCCGCTATTATGACGGGAATCAACACCGCAGAAGCCACCAGAGCCACCACCAGGAAATCCGCAAACTGCATCGGCTCTCCTTTCTAATGGGTTTCCTCTTCATGGGGTTGGACGGCTAGCACAGCAAACACCATTGTCAGCCCTGCAAAGATGAGGGCCTGGATGAGGCCGAAGAACAGCTCCAGCCCGTAGCCCAGCCAAGCCAGGAACGGAGAGAGGAAGGCAACAATCAAAAGCAGGGACTTCCCCGCAGTCATGTTCCCGAATAGACGGAAGGTGAAGCTGACGATGCGGATAAGGTGGCTGAGGGCCTCCAGCCCCCCCACGAAGAGGTCTACGACTCCCAGAGGCCGGCCCCGAAGAAGCTGGCGCACGTTCACAAACTGGCCCGCATAGCGCAGCGCCCCCACCGCCCTTACCCCCCAGAACTCAACTGTGAAGACAGCTACTAGGGCAATGGCCAGGGGGAGGTTGATGTCAGTACCGGCATTGCGCAGGAGGGGGATAGCAATGGCCCCGTGCTCGTCCTTGTAGCCGACGGGGCCAAAAAACGGCAGGGCAGACAGCCAGGCATTGAAGGCGACAAACAGGAATATGGTGGCCACCAGAGGGAAGACCGTCCTGGCCCTCTCCTTACCGATGGCCCCCTCTATCAAGTTCAGCAGGAACTCCATAATCGCTTCCACCATGCCCTGCAGCCGGCCGGGGACGAGCTTCGGCTTCCGGGCGACAACATAGAACAGGAGGAGGAGGCACGCCGTGGTGAACCAGGAGGCCAGCAGGGTATTGGTGATGGCGAAACGCGCGGGCTCAGGGTGCTCCTCTGGTGGAA
Organism: Chloroflexota bacterium; assembly: GCA_018825785.1. Classification (NCBI taxonomy): domain Bacteria; kingdom Bacillati; phylum Chloroflexota; species Chloroflexota bacterium. The sequence goes on from JAHKAY010000025.1 coordinate 14,279, forward strand.
ATACGGGCTGGGGGGGGAGATGGATGGCCGGCTTGGAAGACAGAGGGTCCATCCCGGTGAACCGAGACCCTATGGCTCCGGTCACCAGGCTCGCCACGAGGAGAAGGACAAAGGAAACTGCCAGTATAAAGAGCAGCCTGGTGGAGCAGCCCATGCCCCTACTTTTTATCCTTCCGGTCTATCCCCGGCCGGAGCATCTGGTACAGGCCGAAGAAGGCGAAAAAGGTGCCCAGGATAATACCCCCGATAGCCAGCCATGGGACGGTGTGGAGCTTGCGGTCCAGCCACATGCCCAGGATGGCCCCCAGCACGATGCACAGGGCCACATACCAGCCTATGCCTATGAACCGAAGCGCCCATACCCACCGCTCCATAACTACCAGCCTGAACTGGCGCATCATATCACACATAGGCGAAGGGGGTCAACAAAAGGGGAAGGGTGGGGGCTACTCTTTCTTGCTGATGAACAGTCTCTGAAAGTCGCCGTCAAAGTCTCTGAGGAAGTTGTGGAGGTCCAGGAGGTCGTTGGAGCCCACCGACGCGTCGCGGGAGAACTGCTCCAGCTCCTCCGGCGTCAGGTCTGTAATCACTTCAGGGGCCTTGCCCTCCTTGATTACCGCCGCCACCAGGCCCTGGCTATGGCACCCGGGGCAGAAGACACTCAGGAACCAGAGCTCATCCCGGTGGCCCAGCACCCGGACATTGTCCGACTCGTAACGCTGGCTGCAGACCCCGCACTTGAGGGTGGCCACGAGGCGCTTGACCAGGCTATCGTCCACCCTCAGGACTTTTCCTTTCCTTTACCCAGGTCGTCCAGATTGAGGCTCTGGATGAACTCCTGGAAGGCCTTGAGCTTCTTCATCTCCTCTTCCTTGATCTCCCCCGAGGCCTCCGCTGCCCTCAAGCTGGCGGGGGGGAGGGGCTTGCCCTCCTTGTCCAGATAGATGCCTGCCTTATCCAGGACCGACTCCTCCACAAAGATAGGGACCTGGGCCCTCACCGCCAGGGCCAGAGCATCACTAGGACGGCAGTCCACCTCCATGTCGGTATTGTCCACCCGCAGGCAGAGCCTGGCATAGAAGGTATCATCCTTGAGATCGTTGACCAGGATGAAGTTCAGGCTTGCCCCCAGTTTCTCAATCACCCTCTTCAAAAGGTCATGGGTCAGGGGGCGGGGGACAGAAATCTCCTGAAGCTTGACGGCTATAGCATCGGCCTCTGCCGGGCCTATCCAGATGGGCAGGTAGCGCTCCTGACTCTTCTCCTTCAGGATTACCACTCTCTGGTAGTTCATCAGGCTGACCCGGATGCTGTCAACCGTCACCTCAAGCATGGCCCTGCCCTCTTTATACCAGACACGGTTCCATGTTAATCCCTAAGGGGGTTTTTTGTCAATTTCCTCGCCCGCGGCCTCCAGCCCAGAGCTATAAGCAGGTCCCCCACCACCGCCTCACCATGGGTGGGGCGCAGGGGGAGGCGAGGGTTCACCCGGTAGATATTGCATCTCCCCTCCCGCCGCCGGCTGATATAGCCCTCCCGGGCCAGGTCGGCGATTATCCTGTGAGTGGTCCTCTCGGTGATGCCGATGGCCTGGGCCACCGTCCGCGCGGTGCTGCGGGGATGCCTTGAAAGGTAGCTCAGGACTACGCCATGATTGGTGATAAAAGCCCATCCCCCCATTTTCCCCCCTTTCCTGACAAAATCGCATAAAGGCCTTGACAGGCGAAAAGAATCCTGATATATTTTACCTGAAAACAATTTCATATACAAGATGGACGATTCAGAGAAGCCTCCACAGCCAGACAAGCCTCCACAACGAAGCCGTAGCCAGCAGAGAATATTAGACGGCCCAAATAAGCTTTGGGCCTTTTTTGTTTCCCTCAGGTCCTTTTCAACATCTAAAGGAAAGGGGGTGATATAAACCATGCCTGCCAAAAAGGCTCCCGCGAAGAAGGCTACCAAGGCCGCCCCGAAGAAGAAGTAACCGCCATTGGTCTTCACCCTTTTGGGGCTTTAACAAGGAAGGAGGTGAAAGCGCGTATGTTTATGAGGAAACCCGAGCCGCCCAGAGGGCCAGCTAAGCCCCCAAAGAAATAGCAGCGGCAGGTTAAGAAAGCAGGCCACCCTAAGGGGTGGCCTGCCCCTTTTCCGGCCCCTCCGTTGCCTGTCTCCCCCTTTCAATCTCATCCCTTATCCCCTCGGCCTTGTCTCTGGCCCGCAGGGCAAAGTCCTCCCCTCGAGAGGTATAGAGGACCTCCCGGGAGGCGGCGAAGATGGCCCCTTTTCCCCCGCCATCCAGGCCACAGGCTACGGCCCGGCCCAGGTGGCCCCCCTGGGCCCCTATCCCCGGGATGAGGAGGAGCATATCAGGGCAGAGCTGGCGCAGTTTGCGGAGCCCCTCAGGAAAGGTGGCCCCGGCTACCAGCCCGATATTCCCGTAGCGGTTCCACTCCCGGGCCTTCAGGGCTACCTGCTGATATAGGGGCACCCCTTGGAAACTCAGTTCCTGGAAGTCCCCCGCCCCAGGGTTAGAGGTGCGGGCCAGGAGGAAGACCCCCCTCTCTTTGTATTCCAGGAAGGGCTCCAGTGAATCATAGCCCAAATAGGGATTCACGGTGGCGGCATCAAAGCCCCAGACCTCAAAGAGGGCCCGGGCGTACGCCAGGGCCGAATGCCCCACATCACCCCTCTTGGCATCCCCAATAACGGGGATGGAAGGGGGGATAAAGCTCAGGGTCTTCTCCAAGGCCCTTAACCCCTCCAGGCCCAGTGCCTCGTAGAAGGCCAGGTTGGGCTTATAGGCCGAGACCAGGTCACTGGTGGCCTCAATGATGGCCCGGCCAAAGCCGGCCACATCCTTTACCGGCATCAGCTCCGGCTGGGGGTCCAGGCCAATACAGAGGAGACTACGGTTCTTCTCCTGCGCCTTTTCCAGCTTCTCCCGGAACCTCATCAGCCCGATAGTAAATCATTCACAGGAGGTTTTGCAACTTGAAAGGGAAAGGGGCCTGTGATATATTGGGGTTCGGGAGGGATCGCCTAGTGGTTTAGGGCGGGCGCCTGCTAAGCGCCTGGAGGGGGTTACCTCTCCCATGGGTTCGAATCCCATTCCCTCCGCCGTGATAAAATAGGAGAAAAGATACTAGCCCCCAAAAGGGGCTAGCTTTGTATAAGGGAATTCTAGTGAAATGATGAACTATTACATCTGGACTATGGGCTGTCAGATGAACAAGGCGGACTCCGCCACCCTCGCCGGCTACCTTGAGGGCTGGGGCTGGGGGCAGGCAGAGGCCCCGGAGACCGCCGACCTGGTGGTGGTCAACACCTGTGTGGTCCGCCAGAGCGCCGAGGCCCGGGCCCTGGCCAGGATTGAGTCCCTCCAGGCCCTCAAGAAAGACCGTCCCCATGCCCTCCTGGCCATTACCGGCTGTCTGGTGGACCCCGGAAAAGACCTGAGGGAGTTGCTCCCGGGGGTGGATTTAGCCTTCGGCCCTCAGGCCTTTGATGATTTCCTCGGCTTCGCCCGGGCAAGGGGGCTGGGGGGGGATGGGGCCTTCGCCCCTGTGGCGGATGGCCCCGCCGCCTACATCTCGGTGATAAAGGGGTGTGAAAGCCTCTGCACCTACTGTATCGTCCCCCACCGCCGGGGCCGGGAAAAGAGCCGGCCTATAGAGGAGGTCCGCCTGGAGGCGGAAAGACTGGTAGCGAAAGGGGTAAAGGAGATTACCCTGCTGGGGCAGAATATCCAGGCCTATGGCAGGGACCTGCCCAGTAGCCCCGACCTGGCCGACCTCCTCCGGGAGCTCCACCCCATCCCCGGGCTCCAGCGCCTGCGCTTTCTTACCTCCCACCCCGGGAAGGTGACGCCCGGGTTCATCGAGAAGCTGGCCCGACTGGAGAAGTTCTGCCCCGCCTTCAGCATCCCGGTCCAGGCCGGGGGTGACCGCATCCTGGAGGCCATGGGCAGGGGATATGCGTCCCAGGACTACCGGCGCGTGGTGGGCTTTATCCGGCAGGCCTTCCCCCAGGCCGCCATCAGCACCGATGTCATTGTGGGCTTCCCCGGGGAAACGGAAGAAGAGTTTGAGAACACGGTGTCCCTTCTTGAGGAGCTCCGCCTGGACACTGTCCACGTGGCCGCCTACTCCCCCCGCCCCGGCACATGGGCCTCCCGACACCTCCAGGACAGCGTGCCCTCCCGGGAGAAGAAGAGGCGGAAGGACGGGATAGAGAAGCTCCAGGAGGCCACCGCCCTGGAGAAGGCCCGCCTGCTGGTGGGGCAGTCCCTGGAGGTCCTGGTGGAAAGGAGAAGCAAGGGGAGATGGGAGGGGAGGAGCCGTGAAGGGAGGCTGGTCTTCTTTGAGGGCCCCGACAATCTGGAGGGGCAGATGGCAACGGTAAAGGTGGAGCAGGCCACCCCCTGGTGGCAACTGGGCTCCCTGGAAGGAGTAGGATGAAAGTCGTCACTCCCCAGGCCGAAATAGCCCGTCTCCAGGAACAGGTCCTGGCCCTGAAGAGAAAGCTGGGGGCGGTCATCGTGGCCCACAACTACCAGCGCCCCGAGGTCCAGGATGTGGCCGACTTTGTCGGCGACTCCCTGGAGCTGGCCAAGAAGTGCGCCGAGATAGAGCCTAATCTCATCGTCTTCTGCGGGGTCCATTTCATGGCGGAAAACGCCGCCATTCTTAACCCCGGCCGGCCGGTGCTCCTGGCAGAGATTAGCGCCGGCTGCCCTATGGCAGACATGTGTGATGTCCCGGACCTGAAGGAATGGCGGGCCCGCTACCCCGGGGCCGCCGTTGTCTGCTATGTCAACACCACCGCCGCCGTCAAGGCAGAGAGCGATGTCTGCTGCACCTCGGCCAATGCGGTGAAGGTGGTGGAGTCCCTCCCCAACGAGGAGGTCCTCTTCATACCGGACGAGAACCTGGCAGGCTGGGTGGCCAGAAACACAAGAAAGAAGATAATCGCCTACCCCGGTTTCTGTGTCACCCACCGCCGGGTCACCGCCGAGCAGGTAAGGCAGGCCAAGGCCCTCCACCCCGAGGCCGTGGTCCTGGTCCACCCCGAGTGCACCGCCGAGGTCCAGGCCCTGGCCGATGCCATCCTCTCCACCTCCCAGATGGTACGCTACTGCGGGCAAAGCCCCGCCTCTACCTTCCTCATCGGCACTGAGGAGGGGCTCCTCTACCGGCTGAAGAAAGAGAACCCGGGCAAGACCTTCTATGTCCTCAGCCCCGGCCTGCTCTGCCCCAACATGAAGCGCACCCGCCTGGACGCCGTCCTCCGCACCATGGAGCTAAAGCGCAACGTCATCACCATCCCCGAGGGCATAAGGCTGAGGGCCAAGAGCGCCCTGGACCGGATGCTCCAGGTGGTGTGATGGCCTATTATGACTACATAATCATTGGCTCGGGGATAGCCGGCCTTTACGCATCCCTCCTGGCCAGGGAGCGGGGCTCGGTCCTGGTGCTCACCAAAGCGAGCATTGATGAATGCAATACCCGCTTTGCCCAGGGGGGCATCGCCGCCCCCGTCGGCCGGGGCGATTCCCCCCAGCTCCACTACCAGGACACCATACAGGCAGGGGCCGGCCTCTCCGACCCCGAGGCCGTGAGGGTGCTGGTGGAGGAGGCCGCTGACCGCATCAACGACCTCATCCGCTTTGGGGTCCCTTTTGATACCCAGGAGGGAGAGGTAGCCCTGGCCCGCGAGGCCGCCCACAGTGTCCCCCGCATCCTCCACGCCGGCGGGGATGCTACCGGAGAGCACATCGAGACCACTCTCAGTCGCCAGGCAAGAAGCAACGGGGTAACCATAAACGAGCACAGCCTGGCAGTCCAACTCCTGGTGGAAAGGGGCAGGGCGCGGGGGGTGAGGGCCGTGGACCTGGCCTCGGGCAGGGAGGAGGAGTACCAGGGCCGGTTCATAATCCTGGCCACCGGGGGGGCAGGACAGCTCTTCCGCCATACTACCAACCCCGGTATAGCCACCGGGGACGGCATCGCCCTGGCCTATGAGGCGGGGGCCGAGGTCATGGATATGGAGTTCTTCCAGTTCCACCCTACCGCCCTGCGGCTCCCCGGCGCCCCACCCTTCCTTATCTCCGAGGCGGTGAGGGGAGAGGGGGGCATCCTGCGCAATATCCGCCAGGAGGCCTTCATGAAACGCTATGCCCCCGAGGGGGAGCTGGCCCCGCGGGACGTGGTAGCACGGGCCATCCTCCAGGAGATGACAGCCACCGGGGCTGACCATGTATATCTGGACGGCACCCATCTGCCCCCCAGGACCATCATCACCCGCTTCCCCCACATCTACCGCTTCTGCCTGGATTGGGGCCTGGATATCACCCTCTCCCCCATCCCCGTGGCCCCCGCCGCCCACTACATCATGGGGGGAGTCCGCACCAACACCTGGGGGGAGACCAATATCTCCGGCCTCTTCGCCGCCGGGGAATGCGCCTGCACAGGGCTTCACGGGGCCAACCGCCTGGCCTCCAACTCCCTCCTGGAGACCGTAGTCTTTGCCATGAGGATAGTCCAGCACACCGAGGAAGCAAATCCCAACCCGGCTCCCGCCCCGGCCAAAGAGTGCTATTCCCTGCCGCAAAGGGAAGTGCCTCTCAATCCCCTGGAGGACGTCTCCCAGCTCCGGGACCTTCTCTGGGAGAAGGCCGGCATCATCCGCTCCGGGAAAGGGCTTGAGGAGGCAGCCCGGAAGCTGGCGGCATGGCAGAAGGGGCTTGAGCCCGGGCTCACCCGCCCCCAGAGAGAGAAATGGAACCTTGTCCTGGTAGGCAGGCTCCTGGTGGAGGCGGCCCTCCTCAGGGAGGAGAGCCGGGGGGCCCATTACCGCTCTGACTTCCCCCATCCCTCCCCCATGTGGCAGAAACACATCATCTTCCGCAGGCAGTAGGATGTCCCTCCCGGATGAATTTGAGAAGACTGTAGAGCGGGCCCTGGCCGAGGACCTGGCCTGGGGGGATATTACCACCCAGGCCCTGGTGCCCCCGGAGCTCAAAGGGCAGGGCACCCTCCTGGTCAAGGGCCGGGGGGTCCTGGCTGGAATGGAAATAGCCGCCCTGGTCTTCAGGAAAGTTGACCCGGAGGTCCAACTGGAAACCAGGGTGGGGGATGGCGAAAGGGCAGAGCCCGGGACCCGGGCCGGGGTGGTGAGGGGCAGGGTGAGGAGCCTCCTCATGGCAGAGAGGACCGCCCTGAATTTCCTCACCCGCCTCTCCGGCATCGCCACCCTTACTGCCCACTATGTGGAGGCGGTGGCCGGGACAGGCTGTATCATCGCCGATACCCGCAAAACAGCACCAGGCCTGAGGCTCCTAGACAAGCTCGCAGTGAGGGTGGGCGGGGGCAAAAACCACCGCTTCCACCTGGGGGATGGGGTCCTCATCAAGGACAACCACTGGCAGGCCCTTAAACTCCAGGGGCTTTCCCTGGAGGAAGGGATAAGGAGGACCCGGGCCCAGGCCCACCACCTCCTGAGGATAGAGGTGGAGGTGAAGAGCCTGGAGGAGGCGGAAGAGGCCCTCCGGGCCGGGGCCGACTGGCTCCTCCTGGACAATATGACCCCGGAGGAGATGGAGCGGATAGTCCAGGCCTTCAAGGGGAAGGTCCACTTTGAGGCCTCCGGGGGCATAGAACTCTCCAATGTGCGGCGGGTGGCCGAGACGGGGGTGGACATGATATCCATCGGGGCCCTGACCCACTCCCCCAAGGCCCTGGACATCAGCCTGGAACTGGAATACTAGTATCCGTATTCCTAACCCCCCCGCCCCAGACCATTGACAGGACAGCTTCAAGGATGTAAATTTGCGAAGGAAAATACAAAGGAGGGACATTGAAGTTCTCCCTCATCCCCCGGGAGCAAAAGTTCTTTGACCTCTTTGAAGAGGGGGCCCACAACCTGGTAGAAGCCGGGGAGGTCTTCACTGACCTGGTGGAGAACTGGGAGAATGTGGAGGAGAAGGTCAGCAAGCTGGAAGAGCTGGAGCACAAGGGAGACAGCATCACCCACCGCATCACGGCCCTCCTCCACAGCACCTTCGTCACCCCCTTTGACCGGGAGGATATCGCCCTCCTCACCAATGCTATAGACGATGTCCTGGACCTCATCCACGGAGCAGCAGATACCATGCTCATCTACCGGGTTCAGGCACCCACCCAAAGGGCCAAGGAGCTGGCGGAGATCATCCGCGATGGGGTGGCCGAGGTGGAGAGGGCGGTGAAATACCTCCGCCACCGGGGCCAGCTAAAGCTGATGCTGGTAAGCTGCGTGGAGCTGAACCGCCTGGAGAATGCCGCCGATGAGGTGCTGAAACAGGCCCTGGGGGAGCTCTTTCAGGACGCCTCTGACATGGTCCAGGTCATCAAATGGCGGGAGCTCTACGAGCACATGGAGGACGCCACCGACCGCTGTGAGGATGTAGCCAACATTCTGGAAGGCATTGTCCTGAAGCATGCTTGAGGCCCTGCCCCTGGCCCTGGTCCTCCTGCTGGTGCTGGGGGCAGAGTTTGTTAATGGCTGGACCGATGCCCCCAATGCCATAGCCACCGTCATCTCCACCCGAGTCCTCCACCCCTACCGGGCGGTGCTTATGGCCGCCGTGCTCAATATTGCCGGGGCCCTGATAACCGGCACAGCTGTGGCCGCCACCATAGGAAAGGGCATCATCAGGCCCGAGGCCATCGGCCTCCCCGTCGTAGCGGCAGCCATGATAGCTATCATCGCCTGGAGCACCATAGCCTGGCGCTTTGGACTGCCCACCAGCGAGAGCCATGCCCTTATCGCTGGCCTGACAGGGGCGGGGCTGGCCACCGCTGGGCCATCGGTCCTCCTCTGGGAGGGGTGGCGCAAGGTAATCCTGGGCCTGGGCTTCTCCACCTTCCTGGGCTTCGGCCTGGCCCTGGTCGTGATGCTCCTCTTGTATAACCTCTTGCGGAGGGCGGGCCCGTCTTTCGTCAGGAGGTTCTTTGGCCGGCTTCAGGTCCTCTCGGCCGCCTTCATGGCCTTCAGCCATGGCAGCAACGACGGACAGAAATTCATGGGGGCCTTCGCCCTGGCCCTGGTGCTGGGAGGGGTATTGCCCAACTTCTATATCCCCCTGTGGGTCATCCTCCTCTGCGGAGCAGTCATGGGGTTAGGCACCATGCTGGGGGGCTGGCGCATCATCAGGACCATGGGCTTCCAGATTACAAAGCTGGAACCAGTCCACGGCTTTGCCGCTGAAAGCTCGGCGGGTTTCGCCATCACCCTGGCCTCCTTTTTGGGGGTCCCAGTCAGCACCACCCACACTATTAATACGGCCATAATGGGGGTGGGGGCCACCCGGCGGTTTTCCGCCGTGCGCTGGGGGGTGACCCGGCGGATTGTGCTGGCCTGGCTCCTCACCTTCCCCCTCTGCGGGGCCATCGGAGCCCTCCTCGCCCTGGTATTTAGGCTAGTCTTTTAAGGAAGCTCCGCCCGGCGGGGGTTCACCCGACACTTCTCGGCGGTGATGATGGCCTCCATCCTTCGGGCAGCCCTCCCCAGGTCGTCGTTTATCACCACGTAGTCAAAAAGGGGGAGGTGCTTCATCTCCTCCTGGGCAGTGCGGAGGCGGAGCTCCAGGGAGGCCCCCCCCTCGGTCTGTCTTGAGGCCAGCCTCCTCTGAAGTTCCTCCGGGCTGGGGGGGACAAGGAAAATGGAGACTGCCTGGGGGAGCAGGCCTCTGATGGTGTCTGCCCCCTGGACATCCACCTTCATCATCACATCCTCCCCCCGGGAGAGGGCCGACCTTATCTCAGCTTTGGGCACCCCATACCAGTGGCCATAGACCTGGGCCCATTCCAGCAGTTCGCCCTTTTCCCTCATCTCCATGAAGCGCTCCAGGGACAGGAAGTGGTAGTCCTGGCCGTCCTCTTCACCAGGGCGCGGGGGACGGGTGGCGGCTGTCACCGCAAAATGGAGAGGAAGGCCCCGGGCCTTCATCCGGGCCAGGAGGGAGTCCTTCCCCACCCCCGAGGGGCCGGAGAGGACAAAGAGGAGGGCCACCTAACCTTTCCCTTCCTCCGCTGGCTGGCGGGAGAGGAACCTCCCGGCGATGGTCTCAGCGGTGAGGGCCGCCAGGATGACATGGCCGGAATCAGTAATGAGGACGGCCTTGGTGCGGCGGCCGCTGGTCATATCCACCAGCAGGCCCTTCTCCCGGGCCTCCTGGATGAGACGCCGGGTTGGGGCAGAATTTGATGGGGTGAGGGCCACCAGGCGGTTAATTGCCAGGATGTTGCCGAAGCCAATGTGAACCAGTTCTGTGGCCATCTTCACCCCCTTAAGAATCAAGACTTGCCCAGGTGCTGGAGTGTCTGGAAAAAGCCGGGATAGGAGACATCGGCAGCCTCCGCCCTCAGGATGGTAGTCTCCCCCCGGGCCACCAGGCCAGCCACTGCCAGGGCCATGGCCAAGCGGTGGTCCCCGCGGCTGTCCACCTCAGCCCCTTTAAGGGGCACCGGCCCCTGGATGATAAACCCATCGGGCAGTTCCTCTATCCCAGCCCCCATCCGGTTGAGCTCCCTTGTGGTAAAGGCGATGCGGTCCGATTCCTTGACCCGGAGCTCCCCGGCGCCCCTTATTATAGTCCTCCCCCGGGCCTGGGTGGCAACCACCACCAGGACCGGGACCTCATCTATCAGGCGGGGGATTATCTCCCCTCCCACCTCCACCCCTTCCAGATGGCTGGTCTCTGCTTCCAGGTCGGCCACCGGCTCACCCCCTTCCTCCCTTGGGGCCTCCAGACGGAAGCTGGCCCCCATGGCCCTCATAACCTCCAGGAAGCCGGTGCGGGTGGGGTTCACCCCCACCCCCCCCAACCTGAGGCTGGCCTGGGGGTGAAGGGCCCCGGCGGCCAGGAAAAAGGCAGCCGAGCTGATATCCCCGGGCACCTCCATGTCCAGGGCAGGGAGCGGGGAGGCCAGGGGCTCCAGGGAAATCCTATCCCCCTCCTTGCTGATGGGGGCCCCCATGCGGAGAAGGAGGCGCTCGGTGTGGTCCCGGGAGGGGACAGGCTCTACAATCTCCATTCCCCCCTGAGCGAATAGCCCGGCCAGGAGGAGGGCGGACTTCACCTGGGCGCTGGGGAGGGGCAGACGGTAGTGGATGCCCTTCAGTTTCCCGCCCCGGATGGCAAGGGGGGGGAGGCTGTCCCCACCCCGGCCCCAGATGCTGGCCCCCATCTGGCGAAGGGGCACTATCACCCGGTCCATGGGCCGGGAACGCAGGGAGGCATCCCCGGTGATGAGGGAAAGAAAAGGCCGGGCTGCAAGCAGCCCCGCCAGGAGACGCAGGGTAGTGGCGCTGTTGCCCGCCTGAAGGACATCCTGGGGCTCCACCAGCTCCCCCCCCACCCCCGTCACCACCGCCTCCCCCCCCTCCAGCTCTATATTCACACCCAGGGCCCTGAGGCACGTTATGGTAGAGAGGACATCGGCACCCGGCCCCAGGTTCCTCAACCGGGCCTTCCCCCGGGCTATGGCATTCAGGAGGAGGGCACGGTGAGAGATGGACTTGTCCCCGGGCAGGGCTACCCCCCCCTCAAGACGGTGGGGAGGGGTGATGGTGACCTTCATCCGTATCTCTCTTTGAGCCACCGTTCCCGGGCCTCCCGGGCCTGGGCCAGGGCCTCCTCCAGGCTGTCCTGTTCCAGGTGGACCCGGAGCTCTTCTACCTGCTCCAAGAAGCGGTCCAGCCAGTAGAGGGCCCAGCGTTTGTTGGTGAGGAAGATATCCCGGCCCATCTCTGGGTTGCCCGAGGCCAGGCGGGTGGCATCGCGGAAGCCCCCGGAGGCCAGCCCGGCCAGCCGGGGCCACTCGGGGTGACGGGAAGCCGCGAGGGAGAGGGCGATGGAGAGGAAGAGGGGGAGGTGGCTTATCCCTCCCACCAGCCGGTCATGCTCCTCCGGGTCCTCCATCACCATGGGCCGGGCCCCCACCGATTGGGCCAGGGAGACCAGCTTTTCCAGCGCCCCTTCCGGTATGCCCCTGGCGGGGACAAGGACATAGGGAGCCCCCTGGAAGAGGTCCGCCGAGGCGGCCTCTATGCCCCAGGCCTCCTTCCCCGCCATGGGGTGGCCCCCCACAAAGGGGCCGGGGAGATGGGCTGAGGCCCAGGCCATGACCCGGGCCTTGGTGCTGGCAGTATCGGTGACCACCGCCCCCGGGAGAAGATGAGGGGCAATCCGAGCCATCAACCGGGGAAGGGCCTGGATGGGCGCGGCCAGGATGACCAGCCCCGCCCCCTCCACCGCCGCCTCGGGGCTTTCCCGGGCCAGGTCAATGGCCCCCCGCTCCTGGGCCAGGGCCAGGGTGCGGGGATGGAGGGCACACCCGGCGATGGGGCCCTCCCCGGCCCTCTTCAGGGCCAGGCCCAGGGACCCGCCGATGAGCCCCAGGCCAATAATAGCTATAGTCAAGGGCCTTTCCCCCTAAAAGATATCCCCGCCCAGATAGAGCCGGCTGAAGAAGTTGACCGCGGGCCCCAGGGCCCTCCAGAGAAAGCCTGTCCAGGTGGACAGGAGGATAAGCAGGATGAGAACAGGGGGGCCGTAGCTCTCATAGCGGGAAAGGCTAAGGGCTGTGCGGGGAGGCACGAGCCCCAGCAGCACATGAAAGCCGTCCAGGGGAGGGATGGGGATGAGATTGAAAAGGGACAGGATGATGTTGAAGACGAAGAGCATGACGAAGAGTGTAACGAAGAATTCGTTGTCCATGGGAAGATCAAGAAAGCGCAAGGGGATGGAGACAAGCCCTGCCGTAAGCAGCCCGGCCAGGGGCCCGGCGAAGGCCACCCTGGCCATCCCGGCCAGGGGCCGGCCCCTGAAATAGGCCAGGTTCACCGGGACGGGTTTGCCCCAGCCAAAGCCCACCAGGAAAAGGAGCAGGGTGCCCAGGGGGTCCAGGTGGGCCAGGGGGTTCAGGGTCAGCCTCCCCAGGCTCCTGGGGGTGGGGTCACCCTGCCGGTCGGCCGCCAGGGCGTGGCTGCCCTCGTGGACAGCGATTGCCACCGCCACCGCTACCACCCTTACGATAAGGAGGAGAAGGAAGCCTAGAGGATCGTAGCTAAGCCTATCCAAGTTCCAGAAAAGCATGCTGGTCAGTGATTATAGCACAGATATCGGTTCAGTTCAGCCTTGGTTGATTGGCCCCCGCAAGGGGGAGTATCCTTCTGCTGAAATTGTCGGCAGGAGGGGAAGATGTCGAACGCCATTAGAACGAAAACGCCGAAACTCAGTAGGATTGCCCGATTCCTCACATACGAATTTGGCTTCGCTGTCACTCTGCTCGCGGTATCCTACATCGATCACCTCGGAGTCACGCATATGGTAACAAGAAACGCCGCGACGACAGCCTCCATATATTATGTCCTCGACATATCGCTTCAGTGGATTGCTGTTATCACTGAAGTTAGTCTGATTCTCTTAATGGTTTTCACTCCATTGTACTTTCTCTATAAATACTTTCGTGACCGAGGAAAGCCTAGCAGGCTGCTGAAAAACTCCCTTGAGTTGACTGACATGGCAAGCAGATTGTGGTAGAGTCAGGGCATCTGATTTCTTTGAGGCCAGAATGCGTGGCAAAGTAGAGAGACAGGTGACAATGCTGAGTTCCCTGACGCCTGACGAACTGGTACCTCGAGACCAC
>JAHKAY010000026.1 GCA_018825785.1 Chloroflexota bacterium
GCACGGAGAGAAAGATGCCCCCCTGCCTCCACAACCCCACCCCGGAGATGATAAGCAGGAGAAGAACAGTAACCAGGTCCAGGACCCTCTCCGCCACCACCGTCCCCAGTGCTCTGGGGAAGCTGGCCCCCGTGTCCTCTTTCAGCAGGTAGGCCCGGTAGGCGTCCCCCAGGCGGGCATAGAGGACGCAGTTGGCGAAGAAATTGATAATGAATATGGAGGTGAGCCTCCGGATGGTGGGGAGGCGAGAGGCCTCATAGCCCACGTTGACCAGCAACAGCCTCCACCGCCAGGCCCTCAGGGGAAAGCTGGCGTAATATGCCAGGAAAGCCAGGAGGTAGAGGAATGGGTTTACCCCCTTTATCCTGGCCCAGGTAGCCGAGAGGTCCACATCCAGCCGGAAGAGGAGGAAGACGAGAAAGCCCAGGGCCAGGGCAAAGGAGAGAAGGGTGCGCAGGTTCAGGAAGCGCCTTTTTAGAGAGACCTCCGGCGGCTCTGCCATCAGGGCCATTCTATCAGAAATTCAAAGCCTCATCTCGTTGACACATAAGGTGAAAGATGGTAACATATGGTTACACTGGGAATGAGGAGCGGTAGTTGAGGGGTTCGGAGGACTTGGCCCGAGGACGGATTGTGCAGCAAAGGTCCGTGAAGGCCGTCTGTCTTCTGGTTTTCATCGTGGTGGTGTCGCTCATTGGCGCAACACCCGTTTGCGCTCAATCTATGGAGGGGATGGGTAGAGGTCACTCCTGCGCCGGGCAGGAGAACGCGCCGGTTCCGTCTTGTTTGCTGACCCCGGAGTGCCCGCTTTCTCACTCCGCAGCGGCAAGTGTGCTTCCATCCCCCAGTCGCCTTACTCTGAGCAAGGTCATCCCCCTGGTCAGACTCCCCGAAAATCTGACCCTGACCTTCTTTGAGGCGAAGGGGTGCCTTGACCAGGATACGCCTCAGGAATTCTCCGCCCCCCCTTGTGCTCGGTACCGCTGCCGTAGTTCCCTCAGGTCCGAAGAACCTCCTCAAACCTAGATCCCATAAAGCCTTCGCTGACTATCGATTGCGGCAACCTTACTCTTTCCACTCGTTTGTTGTCTGAATCATAGGAAGCCGAAGGCTCACCAGTCCACATCACCCTGATTTCTCATGTGGTCTTTTTGAAGAGGAGGAGGTAGATGAAACTATATCAGGTGGTTCTGAAAGACATCAGGCGCCGTAAGCGACGAGTTCTGTACGCTGTCCTCGGCGTAGTCATAGGTACGATGACGGTAGTGAGCATACTGACTGTAGCTGCTGCCGGTCAGGCCAGAATCACAGCCCAGCTGGAGAAATACGGTGCCAATCTCAGCGTCATGCCCGCGACGAAGACCATCGACAACGGGCTCGGCGACCTGAGTCTCGGAACGATGAACCTGGGAGACAACTATATCAGCGAGGACAAGGTTCCCCAGATCAGGCAGATAGCCGATCACATGATCAAGGAGGCGCTGGGAATCACCGAACCAGGCAACATTGCCAGCATCGCACCAAAGCTGTTCGTGAACGCAGATATCAAAGGGGCTCAGGTAGTTGCGGTAGGTATTGACCCTGAAGAACAGTTCAAAGTAAACACGTGGTGGCAGGTTGCCAAAGGGGAGTACCTTGATACCGGTGACCAGGCCCTGCTGGGGTCTCAAGCTGCGGCTATGCTCAAGCTCGACGTCGGTGACGCAGTTTCTCTTAACGGCAGGACACTGACTGTGGTTGGCATTCTCCATGACACGGGCGCCGGTGATGACTACCAGGCCTTCGTTCCGCTGGCGACCCTCCAGGGAGCATACAACAAGCATGGCTTGATATCTTCTGTGGATATTCGGGCCCTGTGCAATGCGTGCCCTGTTGAGATTATTGCTGACGGCATCAACCAGAACATCTCCGGAGTCCGCGCCGTTGCGGTGAAGCAAATTGCCGACTCTGAGATGGGCATGCTGCAAAAGATTGGCAAATTCATGCTGGCCCTGGCCGGGGTCAGCCTGGTGGTCGGCGGCTTCGGCGTATTTAACACTCTCCTGACCTCAATCAATGAGAGGATAAGGGACCTGGCAATCATGAGGGCGGTGGGGGCGTCTGGAGGCCAGATAACCAAGGCCCTCATCTACGAGGCTATAGTGGTTGGTGTCGCCGGCGGTGTGCTGGGCTACGGTGCAGGAACACTGTTGGCCTATGCAATCGGACCGCTGATATTCGAAGGCACGAGTATTCTGTTCGTTGCCCCTTATTTGCCGCTATCGATAGGGTTGGCCATACTGATTTCTCTACTAGCTACCCTCTATCCGGCAATGCGGGCTACCAGAGTGAAAATAGCTGACTGCTTCAGGGCAGTCTAGGAGGCGAAGATGTTAGAGGTGAATTGTATCACCAAGATTTTCGGCGGCGGGGAGGCTAGAGCCGTCGCCCTTAACGACGTGTCATTCAATGTCAACGATGGCGACTATATCGCAGTTATGGGGCCATCGGGCAGCGGGAAGTCAACGCTGCTCAATGTGATAGGCGGCCTCGAAAGGCCCTCTTCTGGTGAGGTTATCCTGAACGGCCAGCGAATCGACAACCTGGACGAAGACAAGCTGGTTAACGTCCGAAGAGGGAAGATAGCCTACGTTTTCCAGCAATATCACCTGTTGCGCTCCTTGACCGCTCTGGAGAATGTACTGCTGCCGCTCACGTTCTCCGGCAGCAACGGCAAACGGGCACGAGCCATGGAACTGCTTGAACGGATGGGGTTGGGGAAGCGGGCCAATCATACACCAAACCAGCTGAGCGGAGGGGAGCAGCAAAGAGTCGCCATTGCCCGGGCGTTGATTTGTGACCCCGCGCTTGTGCTGGCCGATGAACCGACGGGCAACATCGACCAGAGGAACGGAAAGGCAATTCTGGACATATTCGACCAGCTAAACAGGGAAGGGAGGACCATCGTCATGGTTACTCATAACCGCGAGGCAGCCGAGCGTGCCAGGGAAATCATCATCCTCCGCGATGGGCAGATAGCGCAGCGGACCAAGAATACGAACTGTGCTCCGAGTAAGTGAAAGGAGGTCTAAAAGTGAATTCGCGGTGGTTTCTAGCTGCAGTGATTGCCAGCGGGATGCTGGTGGCTGCCTGTGGCCGAGGGGCCAAAGCCCCAACGCCCACGCCTGCCCTTGCGCCGGCTCGCGCCTCAGCACCTACTGCCGGTCCGACCCCAACGCCTACCCTTGCTCCGAGCCCGGCGCCTACCGCAACTCCCACCCCAACTCCTGCCCCTACCGCAACTCCTACTCCTACTCCAACGCCTACCACCACGGGGCCTTCGTCAAGGAGCAATGTGGCCTATCGTCCCAAAACGGTCACGCCGCAGATTTCCGGCACAACGGTGTCCATATCCGCCGAGGAAGTTGGACGCAACGGGATAGAGAACTTCTCTGCCAGTTCACCAGCCGGCAACATGCCCTTTATGGCATACCAGCTTGACGGGAAGTACTACGTCCGGGCAGCCGTTTGTGTCCCCTGCGGGGGAAGGAGCTTTACCCTGAAGAACGGAACGTTGATTTGTGACAGCTGCGGGACGGTGTTTAACGCCAGCACAGGGATTGGCATCAGAGGCGTTTCCGCTTGCATGTCATACGCGAAGAAAGCGGCAGCCTACACGATTGACGGCGGCAACATCGTCATGAGTATGGATGACCTGACAACGGCCTATCGGAATACTCTTAACCGGAAGTAGGGCCAGAAGCCAACCCGGGGGCAGATTGCAGCGCCGCTAGTAATCTGCAACCCCGACGGGTGTGCATCCCAAGATGGTGAGTGAAAGGCTGGGCCACAGCGGCTTGAGGGATGGCTTCAGGCAGCCCTGGCTGCACTGCCAGAAAAAGCGGTTGGGTAGCAATCCGTCAGCGATTGTGGACTTTCGGGCGAGAATAGGCGAGAATTCGTATTTGGAGGGGTGGCCGAGAGGACTATGGCGGCGGTCTTGAAAACCGCTCTCGCCTCTGGCGAGCGTGGGTTCGAATCCCACCCCCTCCGCCAGCTTGGAGTCCGATGAAAATTCATGAATACCAGGCCAAGGGCCTTCTGGCCCAGTACCGCATCCCCATCCCCAGGGGAAGGGCCGCCAGGAGCCTCCAGGAGGCCCGGGAGATAGCCCGGGAGCTGGGCACAAAGGTGGTCCTCAAGGCGCAGGTCCACGCCGGGGGAAGGGGGAAGGGGGGTGGGATAAGGCAGGCCGACACCCCTCATGAGGCCGAGGCCATAGCCAGGGCCTTGCTGGGGAAGAGGCTGGTTACCTCCCAGACGGGGCCTGGCGGCCTGCCCGTCAACGAGGTCCTGGTGGAGGAAGCGGCAGAGATCCGCAGGGAGCTCTACCTGGGAATCGCCCTGGACCGGAAGGCGGGGCTGCCGGTGGTCTTGGCCAGCCCCTCAGGGGGGATGGACATTGAGCAGATGGCCCGGGACATCCCCGAGAGGGTCTTCCGGGCCGGGATAGACCTCCCCCTCTCCGCCCGTCCCTCTACCGGCCGGAAGCTGGCGGTGGCCCTGGACCTGGAGCCGGGCCTTCTGGGACCTTTCTCGGATATTGTCTGCCGTCTTCTGAAGCTCTACTGGGAGAAGGACTGTTCCCTGGCGGAGATAAATCCCCTGGCCCTGACCGCCAGGGGAAAGCTCCTGGCCCTGGATGCCAAGCTCATCTTTGACGATAACGCCCTCTTTCGTCACCCGGAGCTCCAGCAGCTCCGGGACCCAGAGCAGGAGGACCCCCGGGAGCGGGAGGCCCTCTCCCTGGGGTTGAGGAACTACGTCAGGCTGGACGGGAATATAGGCTGCATGGTCAACGGGGCCGGCCTGGCGATGGCGGTGATGGACCTTATCACCCTGGCGGGGGGCCGGCCGGCCAACTTCCTGGATATCGGCACCCTCAACACCCCAGAGCGGGTGGTCAACGCCTTCAAAGTCCTTGTGGCTGACCCCGGTGTGAGGGCGGTCCTGGTGAATATCTTCGGGGGGATGGCGCGGGTGGACGTCATCGCCCGGGGGATGGTTGAGGCCTTCAAGAGCCTGGACATCCGCTTCCCCGTTGTGGTGAGGCTGGCGGGGACAAACGCGGAGGAGGGGCAGAGGATTCTTGAGGAATCCAGGTTGCCCCTCATCTTCGCCGGCGACATGGGGGATGCCGCAAGGAAGGCGGTGGAAGCGGCCCGGTGAGCATCCTGATAGATGAAAGGACGCTGGTCCTGGTCCAGGGCATCACGGGGGGGGAGGGGAGCTTTCACACCCGGCGCATGCTGGAATACGGCACAAAGGTAGTGGCGGGGGTAACGCCCGGTAAAGGAGGAAGCTCGGTCCACGGCGTCCCGGTCTTCAACACCGTGGAGCAGGCGGTAAGGGAAACACGGGCCGACGCCAGCATCATCTTTGTCCCCGCCCCCTTCGCCGCCGATGCCATCCTGGAGGCCGCCGATGCGGGGCTATCCCTGGTGGTCTGTATCACCGAGGGCATCCCGCTCCGTGACATGGTCCTGGTCCTGAAACATATCAGGGAGAAGGGGGTGCGCCTTATCGGCCCCAACTGCCCCGGCGTCATTTCACCCGGGAAGGGCAAGATGGGCATCATGGCCGGGGATATCCATATGCCGGGGCTGGTGGGGGTGGTCTCCCGCAGCGGCACCTTGACCTACGAGGCGGTGGCCCAGCTCACCGCCCTGGGGCTGGGCCAGTCCACCTGCGTGGGCATCGGCGGCGACCCCCTGCCAGGCTCCAGCTTTGTGGACATCCTTGAGCTCTTTGCCCGGGACCCCCAGACGGAGGCGGTGGTCCTCATCGGGGAAATCGGAGGGGCCTATGAGCAGGAGGCGGCGGAGTATATCAACAAGGGGGGCTTCCCCAAACCGGTGGTGGCCTTTGTAGCCGGGGCCACCGCCCCCCCAGGCCGGCGCATGGGCCACGCCGGGGCCATAATCTCCGGGGGAGGGGAATCGGCCCGGGACAAGATAGACGCCCTGGCCCAGGCCGGGGCCGCCATAGCCCCCAGCCCCGCCGAAATCGGCCTCACTGTAAAAAAGATGCTGGAAAGCGTGGGGTAGCCTATATTCCTAAAGAACAACGGATATGACGAAAGCCACTCTGATTAGGGTCAGACACATGTCGGACACTGGCAAGGGAGATGAAGGGGCGATATGCTGGGGTTTCGATGGGTGTTTATGGGGCCATTCTGCCGGGAGCGGCGCGCCTGGCACGGCTCCTGGCAGAGCCCTCTGAGGAAGC
>JAHKAY010000027.1 GCA_018825785.1 Chloroflexota bacterium
ACTATTGCGATACTATCCTGAATAGAGGGCCAGCTTCACGCCTAGAGTATCAAAGCGTTTAGTCCGAAAGGGCTTATCTGGTAGCATTGGGCTTTCACTGGTGGATTGGGCCAGCTAATCGCCATACTACGGCCCCCGTTCAACTTTGACTAGCAATCAAAGGGGGCCAGCTATCGGCCATACTGCGACAGCCCTTTTTGGCTCGGCCCCTTTCCTTTGGTGGGGCCTACTCGCTGGAAGTTTTGGGCTTATCAAGCCCTAGATTGGGGCCAGCTTTGCTAGTCGGCCCCTTTCAACTTCTCTATTCAGTTTTTAAGTTCCAGCTTCAATCTAACTTGAAGCATACCTATTCTGAAACAAAAGAAGGTAATGTTGAAGAAGAGGAACACATGCTTTCCGCTATTTCTTGGCTCCTGAAAGGGATGGCACAAAAAGGCATAGACGCATCCGTTCTCCAGGTGAGATTGAAGCTAGGTTGAGATGATAGGGGCTACTTTGAGCTGGTATGGGCGAATTTGAGGCAGAATGGGGAGGTTAGCGCCGGACCGTGAAGTAGGCCCTTCTCTTGCCAGAGCGCTTCTCCCTGGTGTAGTCAGGATAGAGGAGCATGAGGGGGTCAAAGACCTGGGGGATCTCCATGGCCATCCCTTGCGGTGTGAGCCTGTAGAAGACCCGCGGCCGGGCATCGGCCCAGCTCTCCTGGGGCATCGAGGGCTCCTCCTCGCCGGTGCGCTCCACCCACCCCAGCTTCATCAGCCGGCTGAAGTAGTTGGTGAAGCTGGAATAGCGCATCCTCGTGAGCCGGGAGGGGATCCTGGCCAGGTAGTAGTTCCTCCGGATTTCCGCCTCCTCGGGGGGATAGGGCCTGCCGGCTTTTATGGCGTCCTCCATGTCCCTGGCAGCCTGGTCCTCGGCGATGGCGGTGTGGAGTGCCAGCTTATAGGCCGAGTGAATATCGGACTGGGGGGCACCCTTCGCGGGGTCTATCCTCAAAGAGCCATAGGGCGAGTTCCCTTTCAGGAACTCCATGATGAACCAAGTCGCCCCGAAGGCGTGAATATAACCGCCGCGGAAGGGCCTGACCGCCTCAGCCATCTACTCCCACAGCTTGCTGTACCAGTCTTTCTGCTCCTGGCCGGCGATCTTCTTGTAGCGCATGGTCTGGCCTATGTCCTTGTGCCCCAGCATCTCCTGGAGGAGACGGATGCCTTCGGTGGAGCCGTCCACGCCTACGGCGTGGGTGGCGAAGGCATCCCTGAGCCGGTGGGGGGATACTCCGCGCTCCCTCCCGGTCTCCGGGTTCACCAGGGGGCCAAGCCCGGCCCTTTTCGCCGCCAGAGAGATCACCCGCCAGGCCTCCACCCGGCTGATGCCGAAGAGAACGGGCCGGCCGTTTTTCATCACGGGCCCGCCGCGCTCGATGAAGTCCCGGAGCATGACCACCGTTTCCTGGTCCAGGGGAATGATGCGCTGGCGCCTGGACTCCTGGAGGCGTTTCTCGGGTGCGCTCACCTCCCTGGCGCAGCCCGGGCAGAACCGGTGAGCCCTGGCCAGGCGCTGCCCACAGACGGAGCAGAAGAGCTGCAGGCGGTCCTTTTCCTTTACCACCTTCGCCATTGCCAGGTCCAGGTCCACGTCCTCCACCCCCAGGGGGAGCACCTCCCCCACCCGGCAGCCCGTGCGGAATATCAGGCGGATAAGGAGCCTGTTGCGGAGGCAGGGGACCCATGCCTGGGCCCTGCGGTCAAAGGTGACCGCGTTCGCCTCCAGGAGGTCCACCTCGGAAACCTCAACAAAGGTCTTCATTTAACTTCTTGTTATAATGTTAATAGAGGAGCACCGTGGATGACAAGGGCAGCCCTGGTTTGTTAGCCCTGGCGCGAGAAAACTGGGAGAGGGCCCGGGGAGATCCCTGCCCCTGCTGTGGCCAGGAGACCCTGCGCTTTGTGGGCAGGACCTGCCACCGCTGCGCCAGGTCTGTACCCCACCTGGTGGCCGCCTTCCTCCAGGGGTTTGGGATGCCGGCCACGGCGGAGGGGGATGAGGCAAGGGCCGACCTCCTGGGGCACACACTGACGGTGGCCTTTCTGCCCCAAAGGTCCGCCCTTTGCATCACAACGC
>JAHKAY010000028.1 GCA_018825785.1 Chloroflexota bacterium
CACCACATCCTAACCAACCTTGACAGAATTGAAGCTTTTCTGAACTCGTCTCTTTACCCTCCTGTGGTACTCTAACAGACGTAGGGCGGGGACCCCCCTACAAATTGGGTGCCCCCTCGTGTGGCTGAGGCACTTTCTGGCAGAAAGCAGCCCAGGCACC
The DNA here is from genome assembly GCA_018825785.1 of Chloroflexota bacterium. Lineage (NCBI taxonomy): Bacteria > Bacillati > Chloroflexota > Chloroflexota bacterium. The sequence continues at coordinate 161 of JAHKAY010000028.1, forward strand.
ACACTTGGGGGCACGTCTTTATGCCTCAGCCCGGGCTTCGCTTTCTGCCAATGCTATTCTACCATAGCCTGCTCCGGCTCGGAAGGGGGATGCGTCTTGACAGGACAGACAAGTAATATTACAGTATGAGGTGGCAGAAAGCATAGGCCCAGGCGCGAGGCACAGCCGCGCGGGTGTGGGGGAGGAAGCGGGGCTGGTAGCGGGTTGACATCGGGGTTATCTAAAGGGTGGGGTAGCACATGGGATCCAAAGTCCCCCGTGCTACCGCTACACCACTCGGCATCAGGCCTGCCGAAGGTCGGACTCGAACCGACACGGAAGTTTCCCCCCAAGGGTTTTTGAGACCCTCGCGTCTACCTGTTCCGCCACTTCGGCCCTGAGGCTCTGGTGCCGAGGGGCGGAGTCGAACCGCCGACACCGCAATTTTCAGTCGCGTGCTCTACCACCTGAGCTACCTCGGCTTCAACCTATTCTAGTTCCCCACCTTTCCCCCTGTCAAGGCAGAAGAGGCCCGGCCTGGCCGCGAGGGGCAAGCAGCCGGCAGGCCTCGTTCAGGTCTTTCACCGTATCCACCGCCAGCCAGAGGGCAGAGCTCTTGAAGGCATATAGCTTGCCCTCCCGGGCCAGGGCGGGAAAGGTGGTGGTCTCGTGGTCCCCACGGTCGGGCAGGTATGCCCTGATGGCCAGGGCCATCACATAGACGCCAGCGTTGACCCAGTAGGGAAGGGCTGGCTTCTCCAGGAAGTCCCGTATCCTCCCCTCCTCCTCGGCCACGACGATGCCCCAGGGGCAGACCAGAGGCGATAGCATGACGGTGGCCAGGCCCTTGTACCCCTGGTGGGCCCGGACCAGCTCCTCCAGCGACTGGTCGGTGATGATGTCCCCATTGGTGACAATCACCATCTCGATTCCGGGCGTCAGAAGGGACAGGCCCCGCTTGAGGGCGCCGCCCCGGCCCAGAGGCTCCTCCTCAACAACATAGTGAAGCGACATCCCCACGGACTCCCCAATCCCGAAGTATTGCCGGATTACCTCGTGCTTATAGCCGCAGAGGACATAGGCCGTGGCCACGCCCTCCCTTTGAAGCCAGCTGAGATGGTAATGGAGGAGTGGTTTACCGTTGATGAGCACCATAGGTTTGGGGCGGTCTTCTGTGAATGGCCGGAGCCTTTCACCCCGTCCCCCCGCCAGGACAAGTGCCGTCCAGCCCCGCATTACCCCACCAGTATAGTTGTCCCCGGAAGGCGAGGCAACTGCGGCGGTCAGCCGTTGCGGCCCGGCCGCCTTTCTGCTAAGATTTTCCTATGCGGCTGGGGCGAGATAACATGGAACAAAGCCTGGAAGCTCAAAGGCTCCCCAGGACAAGGGTAGATGTCATTCAGGTCAATCTGGGAAATCGGTGCAACCAGGCATGTTCCCACTGCCATATGGAAGGTTCACCCACAGGGACGAGAGATATGGCCCCCGCTACTGCCCAGAAGATAATGGAAGCCCTCAGAAAATCCCAGGTCCTCAGCATTGAGTTCACCGGCGGCGCCCCGGAGATGAACCCAAACCTCAAAGCTTTCATTGAACGGCTTTCAGAGTCCGGGAAGAAGCTGACGGTCAGGACCAATCTTACCATCCTGGAACATCCCAGCTACTCCTTCTATCTCGATATCTACCAGAGATACGGGGTCCGTCTGGTAGCATCTCTGCCCTCTCCCCTTGAAGAGGTCACCGACCAGCAGAGAGGAAAGGGTGCCTTTCGCTCCAGCATTCGCGTCCTCCGGAAGCTCAATGAGATGGGGTATGGCACCAACGGGCTCCAGCTGGACCTGGCCTATAATCCAGTAGGAGACTACCTGCCCCCGGCGGAGAGGGTGCTGGAAAAGGAGTTCCACGACCTTCTTGAAAGGCAATCCTCCGTCCATTTCAACCGGCTCATCACCCTGGCAAATTGCCCCATAGGGCGGTTCAAAGACCTCCTTCTACGACAGGGTGGATACCAGCAGTATCTCAGGCTCCTTAAGGAGAGCTACAATCCCAGGACCCTGGATAGGCTGATGTGCCGGAGTCTGCTCTCCGTGGACGACGAGGGGAATGTCTATGACTGCGATTTCAACCTGGCCCTGGGGATGAGAATAATGGGCTATGAGAAGGCGAAGTTCTGGGAAATCGACCTGGACCGCTTTGCCTCCGATGTGAGCCTCGGTGAACACTGCTACGCCTGCACCGCTCAGGGGGGGAGCAGCTGCCATGGCACTCTGGCGGAAGCAGGCCAGGAGTCGGATATGAAAGAAGGGGTGAAGAGATACTACGGTGGGGAGATAAAAGAGACACAAGACCTCAAGACCAGCGCCTGCTGCACCCCCGGTGACCTTCCCAGCTACATCGGGGAAGTGCTCCCCCTCATCCCCGATGAGGTCAGGATGAAATACTATGGCTGCGGCTCTCCCATACCGCCAGGTGTGGATGGCCTGAGGGTCCTGGATGTGGGTTGCGGGACGGGGAGGGACTGTTTTGTCCTGTCCAGGCTGGTCGGTGAGGAAGGCCACGTCTACGGGATAGATATGACCGAAAGGCAAATAGAGGTGGCCAAACGGCATGTGCCCGAGATGACAAAGAGGTTCGGTTATGAAAGGCCCAATGTGGACTTCATTCTGGACGACGTGGAGAACATTGAGAAGAACTTCCCTGAAGAGTCCTTAGACCTCATCATTTCCAACTGCGTGGTCAACCTGGTGGAGGACAAGGAAGGGGTCCTGAGACAGATATATCGGGCCCTGAAATCCGGCGGGGAGTTCTACTTCTCCGATATCTACGCCGACAGGAGAATCCCTGAGGGGCTGAGAAGGGACCCTGTCCTCTACGGCGAGTGTCTGGGGGGTGCCCTCTACTACCGGGACTTTGAGAGGATGGCCAGGAGGGTGGGCTTCCCCGACTCCCGCCTGGTTTCCAGGCGCACTATTGCCATCCAGAACAAAGACGTAAAGGGCCTGGTGGGAAACATCACCTTCTATGCCATCACCTACCGGCTCTGGAAGCTGGAAGGGCCGGAGGACGCCTGCGAGGACTACGGCCATGAGGCCACCTACAAGGGCGGACTTAAGGAGTCCCCCCTCAGATTCGAACTGGATAGGGCCCACATTTTCTACAAGGACAAGCCCCGGCGGGTCTGTGGCTCTACCGCCCGGATGCTCTCCCGGACCAGGTTTGCCCCCTACTTTACCGTGACAGGCAGCTTTGATGAGCACTTCGGCGAGTTCAAGGAATGCTCTGGTATCCCCGGAGAGGAATGCTCCAAAGGGTCCTCCTGCTGCTGACTACCTCCCCCTCATCATCGCTATCCCCAGCCCCGCCGCACAGAGGCCGGCGGCAATATACATCAGCACCGAATAGCCCCAGAATTGGGCCACCAGCCCCCCCAGGAAAGGCCCCACCGCCCCCGTAAGGCTGATAACGGAAAAGAGGAAACCCACCGAGGTGGCCCTCTCCTCATTCTTCTTCAGCAAGAGTAAGAGCGCTCCCACATAGAGGCAGGACCAAGCCACTGCCAGGAGGGCCTGGACCGGGATGACCTGGGGATAGTGGGTCACCTGGGAATAGAGCAGGAAGACCAAAACCGAGAGAAACATCCCCAGGAGAAACAGGCGGGACTCCCTGAGCTTCTCCGCGAACATCATGGCAACGAACTGCCCCCCGGTGTTAATCCCCGAGAGAACAGCTATCCAGGGCTTGCTGGCCCCCAGGCTGGCCAGGAAAAGGGGGAAGACTACCCAGACCATGTTGGCCCCCAGGTGCCGGAGAAAGAAGGAGAAATACACCCGGAAATTGCGGCGGACCACCTCCAGGGTGGTAGCCAACATCGTAAAACGGCTCCCATTCTCCTTCAACAGCAGGGAGATGACAAAGGCCATACCACAGGAGGCGGAGCTCAAGAGGAAGAGACCGTCATAGCTCTGGAGAAAGATGGCCACCACTGCCCCCAGGAGCCAGCCCAGGGAGCCGAAGGAAGCAAACCTCCCCGTGCCGGCCCCTACCTCGTAGTTGTATGCTATGAGGGCCGCCGATGAAATGCCCAGGCAGAACCCCACCAGAGCCCGGGCCAGCATCAAAGTGAAGGGGTCCCCCACCAGGGTCTGGACGGCAAAGGCCAGAGTCCCCAGCCCCAGACCCACCCGGACAAAGGGGAGCCTCCCCTTTACATCGGCCCGGCGGGAGAAGGCCAGAGAGGACAGGAGAAACGCAACCCCATAAGCCCCCCCGATTATGCCAACCTGGAGCCTGGAGGCCCCCAGCTCCTGGGCAAAAAGGGGGAGGAAAATGACCGAGGTCTCAATGGCCATATTGGCCAGCAGCGTCGCCAGCCCCGCCCCCTGGGAAGAAACAAGCCTCGACAGCATATCCTTAACCCCAGGGATTTTATCAGTTCCCCTCCACCAGCAAAACCCTCCAAGGCCCAGCCCTTGACTCCAACGGATGAACGGCCCAGAATATGGGCGTTTGCCCGCCATAGCTTTGTAACATATGTTCTGGCGCAGTTCTTGGATAATTCCAAGCTTTGTTCCAAACATAGTTTAAGTGAACATTTTCTAAAGAAAACGCTTACAGCTTGTAATGAAGGGGGTGGCCTTGGTCCGGCTGGGGCAGGTCCTGGCGGTGGTCTTTTCGGTTGGGCTGACGGTCTTCATTGTCGCCTTCAGGGACCGGGTGGGATGGCTGGAGGAATATGGCTACCTGGGGGCCTTTATCATATCGGCCCTGGCCTCGGCTACCATTGTCCTTCCTGCGCCGGGGTGGCTATCGGTGATGGCTCTGGCGGGGGTACTGAACCCCTTCTGGGTGGGGGTGGCCTCGGCCCTGGGGGGGACCCTGGGGGAGATGAACGGGTATCTCCTGGGCTTTGGGGGCAGGGCAGCGGTGGAGAAGACCCGGGGGTATGCCCGGGTGGAGGGGTGGATGAGGAGGTGGGGCAGCTGGACCATCTTTGTCCTGGCCATCATACCCAACCCCCTCTTTGATGTGGCGGGGATGGCCTCCGGGGCACTCAGATTCCCGTTGTGGAAGTTTATCCTCTTCGGGGGGGCGGGGAGGGTCATAAAGCACCTGGGCTATGCCTACGCCGGGGCCTGGGTGTTAGACCACTTGCCCTCCTGGTTCAGCTAGCCCTGGCTGGTGGGATTTCATATAATAGGGGGGCGGGGAGGTGCTGGAATGGCAGACAGGCGTGGCTTAGGACCACGTGCCCTCGGGCGTGGGGGTTCAAATCCCCCCCTCCCCACCAAGGGGTCACGGAGGCGTCGGGAAGACAAGAACTCGCCACGAAGGAGTTCGGGAGGAGTCGCTCATGGACGCTTTCTTAGGTTTGGGCGGTCTTCTTGCTATGTTAGTTGGCGTTGCGATGCTGGCCATCAACGCCATAAGGAAGAGAGGACTTAGAAACTGGGTGCTAGTTGCCGGGGGTGGTTTCTGCTTGTTTGTCGTAGGCTTAGCGCTCTCTTCGGAGACGCCTCCTCCGACACCGCTGTCAACACCCGGGGCGACGATCCGTACGGCCGCAGCAACGGCGAGAACGGCAACGGCCCCGCCGCGCGCTATGTCTCCTGACGAATACAAGGCTGACTGCAGAAGCGACCTGGCTTTCAACGAGTTGGACAAGAGCCCCGACAAGTACAAGGGCATTAAGGTAGCGTATAAGGGCGAGATTGTGCAGATCATGGAGAGAGGACAGAGCACCACGATCAGGATGAACATCACAAAAGCGACCTACGGCTGGGACGACACCATCTACGTGACCTATGACGGAATAACGCTGGCTGTAGAGGATGACATCGTTCAAATCTGGGGGGAGGTCCAAGGGGCGTACACGTATGAGTCGATTGCCGGCTGGAAGGTAACATTGCCTTGGGTGAAGGCCAAGTACGTTGAAGAAATCAGCACCGGAATTGGGCCTTCCGCCGCTTCAACACCCGCGCTCACCCCGGTTCCCCCTGCTACTGAGATCGTCATCCGCACCCCTCCTGCGCCCACGCTGACCGTCACACTGGCTCCCCAACAAGGCTATAGCCGTCTCAATCCCGCCCCGATAGGCACGGACCTTGCTGTCAGCATGAAGCGGGGTGCTGATGCATACGATGTTAGGGTCACGCTGCAGGAAGTCATCCGGGGGGAAGAAGCCTGGAAGCGAATTCAGGCTGCCAACAGGTCCAATGACGCACCCACGGCAGGTTTCGAGTACATTCTGGCCAGAATCAGGTTTGAATACTCAAAGGGGCCGTCCACGGACGCGAGTTACTACCTCTCAGAGTGGGACTTCAAGGCCATTTCGTCTGAAGGCAGGCAATACGAGGATGCGGTTGTAGTCCTACCGGAGCCCCAGCTAAGCGTCAGGCTGTATGCTGGGGCTTGGCACGAAGGCTGGGCAGCTGTCATAGTGGCTGAATCCGACGCCAAGCCGGTTCTTACCTTCGCCCGCAACTATGACGGAACTGGTGGCATCTGGTTCCAACTCTACTAACTGCGAAGAGCAAGCCTCTCTCGCTAAGCGGTTGCCTATAGGCCTGTGCTAATATAATAGCGCTATGCACCATATCCGCAATTTCTGTATCATCGCGCATATTGACCACGGGAAGTCCACGCTGGCGGACCGCCTCCTGGAGCTCACCGGCACCATCCAGAAGCGGGAGATGCGGGAGCAGGTGATGGACCAGATGGACCTGGAGCGCGAGAGGGGCATCACCATCAAGGCCAAGGCCGTCAGGATGGAGTACCTCGCCCCGGACGGCAAAACCTACCAGCTTAATCTCATCGACACCCCCGGGCATGTGGACTTCACCTATGAGGTCTCCCGCAGCCTGGCGGCCTGCGAGGGGGCCGTGCTGGTGGTGGATGCCTCCCAGGGCATCCAGGCCCAGACCCTGGCCAATGTCTATTACGCCATGGAGCAGGACCTCACCGTCATCCCGGTGCTAAACAAGATTGACCTCCCCAACGCCCGGACGGAAGAGGTGGCCCAGTCCATAGAGGAGGTCCTGGGCTTCCCGCGGGGAGAAATCCTCCATGTCTCGGCCAGGGAGGGGACGGGGGTCCCCCAGCTCCTCCAGGCCATCGTGCAGCGCCTTCCCCCTCCGAGGGGCGACCCCGCCGGGCCCTTGCGGGCCCTAATCTTTGACTCCAAGTATGACCCCTACAAGGGGGTGGTGGCCTATGTCAGGGTGGTGGACGGGGAGGTGAGGGTGGGGGAGAAGCTCCGCCTGATGGCCTTCAAGAAAGATGTGGAGGCGCTGGAGGTGGGCTTCTTCCACCCCGCCCCCGTGCCCGCCGAGGGGCTAGGGACGGGGGAGGTGGGGTATGTGGCCACAGGGCTGAAGGCGGTGGAGGAGTGCCCCGTGGGGGACACCATCACCACCGAGGCCCGGCCCGCCCAGGAGCTCCTCCAGGGCTACCGCCCGGCCAAGCCCATGGTCTTCGCCGGCCTCTACCCCATAGACCCGGGGGGCTACCAGCCCCTTCGTGAGGCCCTGGAGAAGCTCAAGCTCAGCGATGCCTCCCTGGCCTACGAACCGGAGCAGAGCTCCGCACTGGGCTTCGGCTTCCGCTGCGGATTTTTAGGGCTCCTCCACCTGGACATCGTGAGGGAGAGGCTGGAGAGGGAGTTCGGCCTGGCCCTCCTGGTTACCGCCCCCAGCGTGGCCTTCCAGGTGCTGAAAAGGGACGGCTCCGAGGCAAGGGTGGAAAGCCCCTCCTCTCTGCCCCCTCCCCAGGACATCCAGGAGATAAGGGAGCCCTGGATGGCGGTCTCCATCGTCACCCCCAGCCAGTTCATCGGGCCGGTGATGGAGCTGGCCACGGGGCGGGGGGGGGAGTCCGTTGGCATGGAATACCTGGGCCACAGGGCCTCCCCCTGGGAGAGGGTGCTCCTCAAGTACGAAATACCCCTCAGGACCCTGCTGGCCGACTTCTACGACCAGCTCAAGTCCCGGACCCAGGGCTATGCTTCCATGGACTATGTCCTCGTCGGCTACCGCCCCGGCCGGCTGGTGAAGCTGGAGGTCCTGGTCCATAATCAGCCGGTGGATGCCCTCTCCCGCATCATCCCCCGGGGGGAGGCCCACCCGGAGGGGAAGGCCCTGGTGAGCAGGCTCCGGAAGCTCATCCCGCGTCAGCTCTTTGATGTGGCCATTCAGGCGGCGGTGGAGGGGAGGGTCATCGCCAGGGAGACAGTGAAGGCCATGAGAAAAGACGTCATTGCCAAGTGCTACGGCGGGGATGTCACCCGGAAGCGCAAGCTCCTCCAGAAGCAGGCGGAGGGGAAGAAGAAGCTCAAGCGCATCGGCCAGGTGGAGGTCCCCCAGGAAGCCTTCATGGAAGTCCTGAGGAAGACTTGAACCAGGAATCACAAACCATTGTCCTCTCCCTGGGGGCGTGCTATAATCCCCTTTTGGCGAGGTAGAGACAGGCGTGCAGGTGAGGCTCCTCCGCTATACCCCTGAGCCGGAGCTGATTATAGCTGCGGCCACCCGTTCCACTTCCGCCGATGCCACAGCGACCGAAATCATGGACAAGCTGACCCCGGACTATGCCTCCCGGATGATAAAGCACCTTATCTCCGCCGGGCACCTCTCCCCCCTGGAGCACGCCAGCTTCACTTTTTCAATTGAGGGCATCTCCCGGGCCTGCAGCCACCAGCTGGTGCGCCACCGCCTGGCCAGCTACTCCCAGCAGAGCCAGCGATATGTCCACCTCAAGGAGCCGAAGTTTGTCACCCCTTCCTCCTTCTCCGCTAACCCCGAGATGCGGGCCCGCTACCAGGAGATGGTGAGGAAGGCCCACCAGTTCTACCAGGAGATGGTCAAGGCGGGCATCCCCATGGAGGACGCCCGCTACATCCTGCCCGGCGGGGCGGAGACCAACCTGGTGATGACCATGAACGCCAGAGAGCTCCTCCATGCCGCCGCCCTCCGCCTCTGCCCCCGCTCCCAGTGGGAGATAATAGAGCTCTTTGAGAGGATAAAGGCGGAGGTGAAGCGGGTGGCCCCCACCATCGGGGAGGAGCTGCGGCCCAAGTGCTACAAGCTGACCTACTGCGATGAGCCCAAGAGTTGCGGCCTCTTCCCCACCCTGAAAGAAATGGCGAAAGCCAAATAGAAAGGAACGGAACACATGACAGCCAAGATAATCTCAGGGATAAAGATTGCCGAGGAGATCCGGACCGAGCTCAAGGAGAAGGTAAAGGAGTTGAAGGCCAAGGGCATCACCCCCGCCCTGGCGGTGGTGCTGGTGGGAGAAGACCCCGCCTCCGTCTCCTACGTATCCGCCAAGGCCAAGGGGGCGGAGGAGGTGGGGGTCCATGAAGAGACCTTCCGCCTCCCGGCCACGGCCACGGAGGGGGAGGTCTTTGACCTTGTCTCCCGCCTGAACAAAGATGCCCGCTTCCACGGCATCCTTGTGCAGCTTCCGCTGCCGAAGCACATCCCCGAGCAGAAGATGACCTCGGCCGTGGACCCGGCCAAAGATGTAGACTGCTTCCACCCGGTGAATGTAGGCAAGCTCCTCATCGGCCAGCCCGATTTCCTTCCCTGCACCCCCCACGGGGTAGTCCAGCTCCTGCTCCGCAGCGGCTACGACCCGGCGGGGAAGCACGTGGTCATCTGTGGCAGGAGCAGCATCGTAGGCAAGCCCCTCATGGCCATGCTGGTCCAGAAGGCCAAGGGGGCCAATGCCACTGTTACCGTGTGCCATACGGGCACCGGGGACATCGCCCAGTTCACCCGCCAGGCCGATATCCTCATCGCGGCTGCCGGAAGCCCCCGTCTCATCAAGGCCGACATGGTCAAGCCGGGGGTGGTAGTCATAGATGTGGGGGTGAACCGCATCCCTGACCCCACGGCCAAGTCCGGGTTCAGGCTGGTGGGGGATGCGGATTTTGACGCTATCAAGGAGAAGGCCGAGGCCATTACCCCCGTCCCCGGCGGTGTTGGCCCGATGACCGTCACTATGCTGCTCCACAATACGATTGAGGCAGCCCGGAGGAGGGCGAAGTAACCCCAGACGGCTGAAATAAGAAAAGGAGGAGGCCTATGAAAACCAGCGGGAAATACGACCCAACAAAGATGCAGGACTGGGAAATCGGGCAGGCGGCGGAAGAGGGGATGCCCACGATTGAGCAGGCGAGGGAAAGGCTCGGGCTACAGCAGGATGAAATCATACCCTACGGCAAGATATGCAAGCTGGACTTTATGAAGCTGCTGGGCCGTCTTGGGAACAAGCCCGATGGCAAGTACATTGAGGTCACTGCCATTACACCAACGCCTCTGGGTGAGGGAAAGACCACCACCACCATGGGACTCATAGAGGGACTTAGCAAGCGCGGCAAGAACGTGGGCGGTGCCATCCGTCAGCCCTCCGGCGGCCCCACCATGAACATCAAGGGTACGGCGGCGGGGGGCGGCATCGCCCTGCTCATCCCCATGACCGAGTTCTCCCTGGGTCTCACCGGAGACATCAACGACATCATGAACGCCCACAACCTGGCCATGATAGCCCTCACCGCCAGGATGCAGCACGAGCGCAACTACGACGATGCAGAACTGACCAAGCGGGGCCTGCGCAGGTTGGATGTGGACCCAAGCAGGGTAGAGATGGGCTGGATCATGGACTTCTGCGCCCAGAGTCTAAGGAATATCATTATCGGCCTCGGCGGGAAGATGGACGGCTTTCTCATGCAGTCCAAGTTCGGCATCGCCGTAAGCTCAGAGCTCATGGCCATGCTTGCCATAGTCAAGGACCTGGCCGACATGCGGGAGCGGATGGACAAGATTACGGTGGCGTTTGACAGGAAGGGCAAGCCTGTCACCACCGGCGACCTGGAAGTGGGTGGGGCCATGACCGCCTGGATGCGCAACACCATCAACCCCACCCTGTGCTGGACGGTTGAGTATCAACCCTGCATGGTCCACGCCGGCCCCTTTGCCAACATTGCCGTGGGCCAGTCCTCTATCATCAGCGACCGTCTCGGCCTGAAGCTGTTTGACTATCACGTCACGGAGAGCGGCTTCGCTGCCGACATCGGCTTTGAGAAATTCTGGAACGTCAAATGCCGCCTGAGCGGGCTCAAGCCCCATGTTTCGGTCCTAACCTCCACCATAAGGGCCCTCAAAATGCACGGCGGCGGGCCCACGGTGACCGCCGGCCTGCCCCTGCCCCAGGAATACACCAAGGAGAACCTGGCCCTCTTGGAGAAGGGCTTGCCCAACATGCTCCACCACATCAACACCATCAAGGCTTCCGGGATTAACCCGGTTGTCTGCATAAACGTTTTCCATACCGACACCAAAGACGAAATCGCCATGGTGCGGAAGGCAGCCGAAGGGGCCGGTGCCCGCTGCGCCGTCTCGGAGCACTGGCGCTATGGTGGCGAGGGTGCTCTGGAGCTGGCCGATGTGGTCATGGAAGCCTGCAAGGACAAGGCCGATTTCAAGTTCCTGTACCCGCTGGAGACCAAGCTGCGCCAGCGGGTGGAGAAGATTGCCAAGCTGGTCTACGGGGCCGACGGCGTCTCCTGGACTCCGGAAGCTGAGGCCAAGGCCAAGATGCTGGAGGCCGACCCCCAGTATGACAGCTACATGACAATGATGGTCAAGACCCATCTAAGTCTCACCCATGACCCGACCAAGAAGGGAGTACCCAAGGGCTGGACATTACCCGTGAGGGACATATTGATTTTCTCAGGCTCTAAGTTCCTTTGCCCTATGACCGGCACCATCAGTTTGATGCCCGGAACCGCCTCCGACCCGGCCTTCCGACGGGTGGATGTCGATACCAAGACAGGAAAGGTCAAGGGCCTGTTCTAAAGAGCCGTAAGCCCGGGCATAGGAGGGCAGGGGAAAGGTTCCCCCCCGTGGGATTAGATACCCCGGGGGCTCAACTGCCCAGCCGATCCCCCGGGGTGAGGACCGCCTGGCGGGCGAACTCGGGGGCAGGCTGCTTGCCTGCCCCTTCTGGCTGGACCCGCTTCACCAGGATGGCCCCCCCGGGGCAGGCGACGGTAAAGCCCTTTTCCCCCACCTCCACCACCCCCCCCGGCCCTCCTTGGACCCCGGGCAGCTTCTCCGAGTCGTAGAGCTTGAGCTTCCTGCCTCGGAAGAGGGTAGTGGCCCCGGGATGGGGGTTGTTGCCGCGGATGAGGTCATAGACCCGGTCCAGCGGCTGCCGCCAGTCTATGAGGGCATGCTTCTCCTCGAAGGGGGGCTCGTAGGTCGCCAGCCGCCCGTCCTGTGGGATGCGGGGGGCCTTGCCGGCTTTTACCAGGGAGACGGCTTCCAGCAGGGCCTCCACTCCCAGGGGGAAGAGCTGGTTGAAGTAGAGGGAGCCTACCGTGTCGTCGGGGCCTATCTCCACCTCCTTCTGAAGGAGGATAGGCCCGGTGTCTATGCCCCGGTCCACCCAAAAAATGGTAAGCCCGGTGCGCTTTTCCCCCTGGACAATGGCCCAGTTGATAGCGCTGGCGCCCCGGTGGCGAGGGAGCAATGAGGGGTGGTACTGAACGGTGCCCAGCCGGGGGCATTCCAGGATATTACTGGGCACAATATCCGTGACGAAGGCCATCACCCCCAGGTCGGGTTTCAGGGAGCAGAGCTGCTCATATACTTCGGGGGCGCGCATACTGGTAGGCTGGAAAACAGGGCTGCCCGCTTTCCTGGCCGCCTCCACCACAGGTTGGGCCCGCCCTGGGTCTGGCACCGTATAGGCCGCCACCACCTCCTCCCCCCGCCCCGCCAGACCTTCCAGCACCCGGGCGCAAAAGGCCCCCTGCCCGATGAGCACCAGGCGCATCAGCCCCCCAGCCCCTTCCCCTTGAGCTGTTCAATGCCCTGGTTCAGCTTCCTGAGTTCCAGGAGGATCTCCCGCAGTGTCAGAAGCTGTAACCGGCGCCACTGGACATCGCTGGCTAGCTTTCCCCACCGGCGAGGGTCCTCCGAGAGGTATTCCTCCAACACGGTGGTTATCTCTGCCATTTTCACCTCACCTAACAAATAAAGACTATGCCCACGGTGATGGCGCAGGGGACGAGGCTGAGGTCATCCAGGAGAGCGTAGGATTCCCAGCCAACCCGGTTGATAAGGGAGTGGACATCCACGCCCACCCCCTCCATGGTCGGCCGGGCCCGTTGGGGAAAACGGCACCGCCCGCTGTCCAGGAACTGGCATATCACCCCCCGGCACAGGTAGTCCTTGCAGGAACCACCGCCGAACCCCATGGCCAGATGATAGCCATCCTTGTAGGCCTGGCGCTCCACCTCATAGACCACCTCGGCGCTTTTCTGGTGGTAGAGGAGGGTCTTCCTTTTCTCCCCCCTGGTGGTCCCCTTCCCCGGGGCATACTCCTCTATCGGTCCCACATCGCCCTTGAGCAATATGGCCCAGGGGAAACGGCTCAGGGCCCGGCGCACCAGGTCCAGCTCCGGGGCATAGGGAGGACAGCAGGGGGTCTCCCCCGCCCGGATACAGCGGGGCACCACGCACTTCAGCCGCACCCGCTCATCTACGGTGACCCAACTGGCAGGGATGATGACCGCCCCCGAAGCCCCCAACTCCACGGCCATCTGGCAGTAGCGCTCCAGGTCCGCCTTCAAAGTCGCCTCATCCACTGCCCCACCCATGAGCCGGACTATCCCTCTCTTAGCTGTCACAGCTTTACCTCCCCTGGGAAAAGCGGGACTCCTATCTACCAGGAGTATAGCACACTCGATTGGCAGGCTGCCCAATAATTGACAGGGTCCGAAGGAAGGGATAGACTGCCTCATAAAGGATAGCACTAGTTTTGGAGGGCATATGCTAGAGCGAGTTCATCAGCATATCATAGCCGAGCTCCAGCAGAACGCACGGACACAGTCTTTGTCCTTACCGCCATCTTTCTCAACCTGCTGACCCTGGCCATCAATTCTGCCGTGGCTGCAGGGGATGATAATTCCGCTACTGAGTGGACTGTGTTTTTCATCTTTCTCTCTCTCCTGGTCGTGGTCAACTTCATCGTCATGGTGGGGTTGGAGAAGGGAAAGCAGTCAAGGATAAAGCTGATAAATGGTCTGCTGAGGATGTACAAGGACCAGGGCGTCGAAGGGTATTACGATGCGTCTCTCTTGAGCAACTATGCCACGAGATACGACCTCTTCCTCCTAGCGACAGTTTTCACCGGTGTGGTAGCTATAGTTGTGCCCTTTGTTCTGATAGTGTGACCTGCCTTAAGGCCGGCGGACTCCAGCCACGCACAGTCAAAGTCTGTCCTGCAGACCTTTTCGGGCCTCACCAGGAAGTAAACATGGACATCCTCGCTTTTGTTGCACCGGGTCTCATCAATGCGAAGGTTGCTTTCGGGACAAGGCTTGGGCAAGCTTCTCTGCAAGATTCTCCGGGCTTAGGCCCTGGATAGTGATAACCTTGTGTCGGCTGGCATAGCCCCGGGTAATGGCGATGCTATTCTTTGGCGTCGCCAGCAGCTCAGCCACAAGTGTAAGCAGTGCACTGTTGGCCTGACCCTTCAGAGGTGGTGCCGTCACCCTTACCCGGAGGACACCATCCCTCAGACTCACCACCTCGTTCCTTTTGGCCCCGGGTTGCAGATGAATTTCAACAGTTGCCCTATTCTCTGCCATATCTGCTTGCCATTGTGCTCGTATTATATCATGAACCGTATCCCCGGGCGGCTGCGTCAAATTCGCGGGCCGTTCAGGGACAAGCTCTGTGAGGGCATATGGAGAGGAGTGGCGAGACGAGTGCAATAAGCTGGCGCAACTCTCGGGGGAAGGACACTCGTCGGTGGATATTGACAAGGCGCTAGCATATAATGACGCCGCCTGCCAGGAAGTGGAGAACTGATTCACAAGAGTAACTTCTGTCGCGGGACTGCGTTATATATGATGGCTGGGTTGGAAAAAACGGGCAAGGAGGTCTGGCCATGAAACACAGACTTATCAGGGCAGCGGGACTCCTAATGGTAGTTGCGTTCGTCTTCGAGCTTTTGTCCGCGTGTCGACCGGTACAGGCAGCGAGCAGTTATGTTGCGATTGTTCCCAAAGTCCTGCACAGCGGCCGCACGGAAGCCATTTCGCTGGCGCTCTTCGCCGGCGATAAGATGGTCAGAGACAACATTGAAATCACCCTCCTGAAAGACGGCACAAAGGTCGCCAGCGCCAGACAGGCGGTTGATGGGAAGGGCACTGTCTCCCTCAATATTCCCAAAGTGGCTGATGGTAAATACGAACTCCAGGTCAAAGGCGGCGCTTTTTCCGACCAAGTGAGTATCAGCGTGGAGAGAAGCTTCCTGGTTTTCGTGGAAACCGATAAGCCCATCTATAAGCCAGGCCAGACTATCCTTATGCGCGTGCTCACCCTTGACCCGGAACTGAGACCGACCACCGAACCGGTCACTGTCGATGTGCTGGACGCCAAAGGCATCAAGATTTTCCGCTCAACAGTGACAACGGACGATTACGGCATGGCAAGCGTGGACCTGCCTCTATCCGAAGAGCCAAATCTCGGGGTCTGGAAAATCAATGTAGTGACGGAGAAGGCGAAGAACCAGCTCGACGTGCGCGTTGAGGAATACGTCCTGCCTAAGTATGAGGTCACCGTTGACCTGCCTAAAGAGTGGTTTCTGGTCAGCGAGCCAATCAAGGGCAAAATCGGCGCGGAGTATAGCTTCGGCAAGCCGGTCAAGGGCGAGGTGAAAATCGTCGCCACCAAATATGTCGGGCAGTGGCAGCAGTATGCTGCCCTGACGAAGACAATCGATGGTCAAATCGACTTTGAACTGCCAGCCGCCCAGTACGTGGCGGGCACGCCGGCTTCAGGCGGACAGGGGAATGTCCAGCTTGATATCACGGTCACGGAGAAATCAACCGGTTATGTCGAAAAGACAAGCCGCCTGCTTACGGTGGCCCAGTCATCGGTGAACCTGCAGCTAATCCCAGAAGGCTCGGTCTTCAAACCCGGTCTGCCACTTAATGTCCTGGTACTTACGGAGACACCGGGCAACCAGCCCGTAGATAGCAAGGTGAGTGCGACTATCACCTATATGAACGATAAGTTTGCGGATTTTAAGACAGAGAAGAAAGACTTCAGCACTTCCAAAGGTAAGGCGCTCCTTGAACTCGCTCCGCCGGCGGAGGCCATTGCCCTGATGATTGAAGCCAACTCCGGCGGTGCCTACGCCTCCAGGACTCTCCAGTCGTCTTACTCGCCATCGGGTAATTTCATCCATATCGAACAGGCGACTGAAGGAACACCGAAGATCGGGCAGAAGATTTCCTTTCAGGTCTACTCCACCGATCGCGCGGTGAACTTCTACTATGAAGTGCTCTCCCGGGGTATGGTCGTCTTCTCTAACTACACAACCAGCCGGGAAATTACCTTTAGCACCACGCCATTGATGGCGCCCAGTTCGAAACTGCTGGTCTACCAAATATTACCCAACGCAGAAGTGGCGGCCGACTATCTGCCGTTTCAGGTGGAGGCGGCATATCCGCATCAAGTGACTGCGCAGTTCAGCAAAGAGGAAGCGAAGCCCGCCGAAGACATTCAGTTGAACATCAAGACAGATGGCCGGGCAAAGGTGGGCATCGTCGCAGTGGACAAATCAGTGTTTATTCTGGCTGAAAACCGGCTCAATCTCCAGCAGGTCTTTGATGAGCTAGAGCGGCTCTATATGGAGCCGCAGGCGGAAATCCACGAGGTCTCTTTCTATCCCACATATACGGTCCCCGGGGCGCAGGATATATTCAAGGATGCCGGCGTGTTGGTGATGACGAACAAGAAAGTGCCACAGAGCAAGGAATACAAGACAGACACGAGTGGCGGCATCTTCAGCAGAATTGCGAGGTTCTTCGGGGGAATGTTGGATGGGCAGAAAGAAGCCCTGCCACCAATGGCCGCTGCGGCACCCGCGGCACCATCACAGGAGAATGCCGCGGCAGGCGGGTTAGCCGAAGTACAGCGTGTCCGGCAGTTCTTCCCGGAGACCTGGCTGTGGTCGGCTCTGGAGACTGATGCCAGCGGCAAAGCCACCCAGCAGGTGACGGCGCCGGACTCCATCACCACCTGGATACTTCGTGCCGTGGCCATCTCAAAGGAGAAGGGGCTCGGCGTGGCGGAAGACGAGCTGAGGGTGTTCCAGCCATTCTTCCTGACCATTGACCTGCCTTATTCGGTAATCAGGGGCGAGGAGTTCCCGGTGAGCGTGGCCGTCTATAACTACCTGGATACGACTCAGAATGTGCAGGTGGATATTGAGAAGAGCGACTGGTTTGAGCTTCTGGACAACTCAACGAAAACTATGACCATTGCCGCCAACGATATCGGTGGGGTGCAGTTCAAGATACGTCCCACCAAACTCGGCATCAAGGATGTGAAGATAAGCGCGCGCAGTCCCCAGGCGGCCGATGCCGTTATCAAGACCACCATCATCGAACCCGAGGGCGTGGCGCGGGAAATCGTCGATAACCTCACCCTTGCGGGTGGCATCACCAAGTCCATCGATACGACAATCCCGGATGTAATTGTTGCGGATTCAGGTAGAGCGTACATCGCCGTGACCTCTAGCTTCCTCACGCAGACCATCGACGGGCTGGATGCCCTTTTGCAGATGCCCTTCGGATGCGGCGAGCAGAACATGATTGTCTTTGCCCCGGATGTCTACATCACGAAGTACCTGCAATCGAGCGGCCAGCTCAAGCCCGAGATCATGGCAAAGGCGGAGAAGCTGATGATTACGGGCTACCAGAGGGAGCTCACCTACCGCCGCACGGACGGAAGCTTCAGCGCCTTCGGGATGAGTGATCAGACCGGGAGCCTGTGGCTGACGGCCTTTGTGCTCAAGTGCTTCGCGCAGGCAAAGGGCCTGCTCTACATCGACGAAAGCGTACTGGATACTGCGACGAAGTGGATCACTTCGCACCAGAACGCGGATGGCTCCTTTGACCCGGTAGGCTTCGTCCATCACCAGGAGATGCTGGGCGGGCTTCAGGGCAAGGAGGCCCTCACCGCCTACACGGCAATCGCCCTCATGGAGGCTGGCGAAAAGGACGGCAGCGGCAAGGCAGTGAGGTACCTTGAGGGTAGGCTGGCCGCGATGACCGACCCCTATGAAGTTGCCATCACGACCTACGCCCTTGAATTTGCCAAGAGCCCGAAGAAGGACGAAGCCTACAGGAAGCTGATGTCCCTTGCGATAGAGGATGAAAACGGTTTGCACTGGGGCAGCGGGGACGTGCCGGTACCTGTGCCCGAAGTGCAGCAGAGAGCCGGCGCCCCCGCCATGATGGCGCCGTTCCGTCCGGACATCAATAAGAGCGCGGACATCGAGACCACCGCTTATGCCACGCTCGCGCTGGTCAAGCACGGCGACGCCTTCAACGCTTCCAGGGCCTCAAAGTGGCTCGTCTCAAAGCGGAATGCCTACGGCGGCTACGGTTCCACACAGGACACCGTGGTCACTCTCCAGGCGCTTACCGAGTATGCCACCGGCGCGCGCTCGGATGTCGACCTGATAGTAACACTCAAGGGGCAGGGCATCGATAAACAACTGACGGTAAATAGGGACAACTTCGATGTTCTGCAGATTGTGCAGGTGCCGGTCAATGCCAACATTGACATGACGGTGACCGGCAAGGGCGATGCCATCGGCCAGGTAGTGCGGCGGTTCAATCTCCCGGCAGCGGATGCTACACCCGCTGCGCAGATGCTCAAGATTGACGTCAAGTATGACACCACCGAGGTTGCCGTCAACGACCTTGTCAAGGTGTCGGTATCGCTCGCGTTCAACCCACTACCCGAGTTGAGCATCTCCGAAGCCGGCATGATTGTGCTCGATGTCTCGGTACCTACGGGCTTCGCGCCGGTGACCGATTCTATCACTGCCGTGACACAGAAGATGGCGAACATCAAGCGGTATGAAGTATCGGGGCGGAAGGTCATCTTCTACGTAGAAAACATGAAGCCGGGCCAGCAGATTGCCTTCGATTTCCAGGTTAAAGCACTCTATCCGGTGAAAGCGAAAGGTGTAACCTCAACGGCTTACTCCTACTACAGACCAGATATCAAGGGAGAGACACTGGGCGCGGCGGTGACAGTGCAGTAGTTCATGGCCATTTCTATCTTCAATCCCCTCCTCCGGGCTGGCACTGAGGGAGCTTGTGGCAGCTGGAAAAGTTACCACAAGCGGCCCCGACGGGCATTCAACCCTCCAGTGATAGTGGCCTATCCTGTATTTGCCCTCATACCTGACTGGGAGTTGACTCATCGGGAATGAATGGCACCGGCCCCGTGGTCACCATATCTTTCAAGGTGCTGGACAAGAGAGGGACCAGCGCCATCATCCTGGAAACGATTCAGGCTAACGATGCCACTACTCTCATCGACATGCCCGTCAAGGCCTCCGCTGGGAGCTATGAGGTGGACCCCATTGTTAGGACAGGGAAGAGGCCATATTAAGAGCGGGCCCTGCCGTCCTCAGACTGCCCGGTGCTGAAGATTCTACCACACCTCCTTCCGTAGCTTCCATAGGGATTGAGGCGTACGCC
>JAHKAY010000029.1 GCA_018825785.1 Chloroflexota bacterium
AGTACTATAATGTTCACTGCTATTTCTGGTATTTCCTTCTCCTTTCCGTTTCCCTTCATGCTGTTGCCGGGCTCCTGACTTTTGGAATTCCCTTTTATACAGACCTTTCCTTTTTCCAGACCGCCACCTGGCTCGGAGGTCCTAGTACTACTACGTTAAGGTAAGAGGAATCCATACGCCACCGGATGACCTTGCCACAGGAGGGACAGATTCCTGTCCAGCGGGCCAGCATGCGCTGGAGTTCACGACGTACCATTGAAAGGGACCAGCGCTGCCCAGAAGTTTTTTTTGAGGTAGAGAGACTCCAGAGTCAGGAAACCGAAGGCGAGCATGGTCAGAGTGACATGGTGATGCCATCCTT
Organism: Chloroflexota bacterium; assembly: GCA_018825785.1. Classification (NCBI taxonomy): domain Bacteria; kingdom Bacillati; phylum Chloroflexota; species Chloroflexota bacterium. The sequence continues at coordinate 362 of JAHKAY010000029.1, forward strand.
GCCAGGTACGTCCTTCGTAGTTGTCCAAACCCAGCTCATCCTTACCCCATTGGCGCCGTTCAGAACGGCCCAAGGTCACCAACATGTCGTCCAGAATTCCTTTCAGTCGTTCCCGAGTATGCGCTGAACATAAGGCCTTTGTCAAACATACTTAACGTAGTAGTACTAGGGAAGCCTATGACAAGCTCTATCAACAACAAATGATGGGGCCCTTGGAACGCTACGGGAGAGTAAGAGGAAAGTTTGAATATGGTGCAGAATATGGGCCCCTTGGAGCGTATAGTTCTCAGATAGTCCCTATAGAAATAGAGCTTCTACCTTGGTCTCCACCGGTACAGCAATAGTCCAGATTGTTCTGCCAGCACCGCAAGGTTCGGCCAGACTTATCCGGAGGGCGCAGCGACATACGAACCCTGTCCACGTCGAAATGGAGCGGGTCCCTTGACACAATACAGATTGTGTTTAACGTATACGTTATGCTACCAGGCCCTTCGCGCCACGGTCTTGAAGAGTAACAAGGAAGGTCTCTCTGCCGCTGGCGATTTCGGGCAGGCGGTAGGGAAATACCTGGTCTTGGCCCCCAATGGTTACCCCGAGCTATGTCAGTGTGTACACTACACACAATCATAATTGGGTCAAGGCCATCTTGAGTGAGGGGTTGGCCCCAGGTCTGAGCCTGCCCGGCCCCGCAGGGGCCGGGACCCCAGTCTAGGAGACGGGCAAGGGTTACTACGCCCATTACTCAGGCTGCGGCAAGATGACCTTCTTCAGGAGCCCTGTCGTCCTGGAGAGGCTGAAATACGGGGAGTTTCCCCCCGCTACCCCCGGCACCAGGACCTGACCCAATTCTGCCGATACTTGCCCCCCCCTCCTAGTTCTGGTAACATCTTGGCAACGAACTGGTGAGCACCCCCCGCCACCAGGCGATACCGTCGGATATGACTGGCGTTTGGCCTTGCGACCAGGGGCTATCTGGCGGACACAAGTCGGGACGGGGCAGGACAGGGGGCTAGGAATTCGTAAACCGCCGGTCGGAGGTTCGACTCCTCTCCCTGGCTGCAGGAGAAAATGAGCCGCATAGAGGAAAAACTGAAGCGCCTGGGACGGGGCGGGGTGGGGATGGGCTTCCGGGCCGCCACCGCCCCTCAGGAGCGGGGCATGCTCCTTATCGCCCGCATCTCCCCGCCGGGACCCCATTCCCTGGAGGGTCTGGTAGATGCTTTCCTGGTGGAAACGGGGGCCAAGCCCCCCAGCGGGGTGGTGTGGGGGACCAGGGCGGAGACCCCCACCCCCGAGGCCCTGGCCCGGCTGAAGGAAAAGGGCTGTGACTTCGTCATCCTGGACCCCGAGAAGGCCCCCGCCTCGGCCCTGGAGGGGGAGATGGGCTGCTTTGTACAGATAGACCCCTCCCTCCCCGATAGCTTCCTCCGGGCGGTTGAAGGGCTGGAGGTGGAAGGGGCCTTCATGGAGATGGAGGCCGCGCCACTGCGGGTCCAGCACCTGTTAGTCTGCCAGAGGGTGGCCGGACTGGTGCGCAGGCCCCTCCTGGTTGCCGTCTCCCCCGAGCTCAGCGGGGCTGATGTGGTCCAGTTGAGGCGGGTGGGGGTGAGGGGGCTGGTGGTCCGGGCCGAGGTGGGGGAGAAGCTGGAGGAGTGGCACCAGGCCCTCCTGGGGGCAAAGCAAAAGGGGAAAGAGAATGTGGTCCTGCCCCGGTCAGAGCCTCCCACCCCTGGGGAAGAAGAGGAAGAGTAGCTGGCAGGATAAGCTCGGCCACCGCGGCCGAAAGGGGCTCCGGTTCTTGCAGTCTGTGGGGTAGAATCAGGGGAGGAACTCGCCCATCACGGGGAGCCCGGCCAGGTTCTCCTCCCCGTGGGGGGCCTCAGCCAGCTCGGCGGTCAGGTCCCGGCCAGCGAGATGCTGGTCCTGGTGGGCCCCCCCCCGCCAGAGGGGGGAGGCGGAGATGTCATAGACCTTCCCTTTGTAGGCGATATAGGCAGGGCGGCCCTGCCGGCCATCAAAGGTGGAAAGCTCCTTGGGCGTAAAGCCCCGCACGGTGGGGGCGGCCTTCTCTGCGGGCTTCTCTATGATATCCTGGGGCTTCTCCGGGTCTTTAGGCTTCTCCATCAGGCCAAAGCGTTCAATATTGGCATCGGCCTTGGCCTGGATGCGGGCTATCTCTGCCTTCCCCGACTCCGTTTCAAAGAGGTGGCGGAAGCGCCCCTGGGGCCGGAGGTATTCCTCTACCGGCTTTTTCTTCCCTATCTTCCTCACCCCCACCAGCTTCCCGTCCTCATACTCGAATAGGGGATAGAGCCCCGTCTCCACCACCAGCTTGGCCAGCTGGATAGTGAGGGCGGAATCATGCCGCCAGCCCAGGGGGCAGGGGACACAGACCTGGATGTATTTGGGGCCTCTTATCCCCAGGGCCTTCTTCACCTTGCGGTCCAGGTCAAAGGGGTAGGCCACCGAGGCGGTGGCCACGTAGCGCACCCCGTGGGCCACCGCTATCATGGGCAGGTCCTTCTTTTGCTGGGCCTTGCCGAAGCTAAGCTTTCCCGCTGGCGTGGTGCTGGTGCTGGCATCATAGGGGGTGAGGCCACTCCTCTGGACCCCGGTGTTCATATAGGCCTCATTGTCGTAGCAGACGTAGAGCACATCCTGGCCCCGCTCCCAGAGGCCGGAGAGGGCCCCGAAGCCGATGTCGGCGGTGCTCCCATCCCCACCCTGGGCTATGACCTTCACCTGGTCCAGCTTCCCTAGATACTTAAGGGCCGCCTCAACGCCTGAGGCCACTGCCGCCGAGTTCTCAAAGAGGGAATGGACCCAGGGAACTTCCCAGGCGGAGAAGGGGTAGAGGGAGCTGAAGACCTCCAGGCAGCCCGTGGCGTCGGTGGCGATGATATTCCTCCCCGCCGCCCGCAACACCAGCCGCGCCCCCAGGGACTGCCCACACCCTGAACAGGCGGTGTGGCCCGAGGCAAAAAGGTGGGCGGTCTCCGTCTCTTTAGGCACTGTTTATCCCTTCCTTTCTCGGGGCCCTCTTTCGACGTGCCCCTCGGGCAAGGGCGGGCTGTTTATCCCTGCTGGCCTGCCCTATCCCCTCCAGCTCCAGGTCAGCCTTCAGGTTCAGGAAGCGGGCATCCACCAGTTCCTTCTCGGTCAGGGCCGCCTTAATCGTCTGCCGGGTTACATCCCTTCCCCCCAGGCCACAGACAAAACCGCTGACCCTGGGCTGGTGGGGCCTGTGGTGGAGAACGCTGCGGACATCAAGAAGAAGGGGCCCGGCGCTCCCCAGGGAGATGCCCTTCTCCAGGACCAGGACATCGGAGGCCCCCTTGAGGGCCTCATAGACCATCTCTTTAGGGAAGGGGCGGTAGGAGACCAGCTTCACCACCCCCACCTTCTTCCCCTGCCCCCGCAGTTCGTCCGCGACCTCCTTGGCCACCGAGACCAGGGAGCCCATGCCCAGAAGGACGGTGGTGGCATCTTCCGTACGGTATTCTTCCAGTATGCCGGCCATGGGCCGCCTGAAGATAAGCTCAAAGCTATGGGAGGCCTCCTGGATGGCGGTAACAGCCTCCTCCATGGCTCTCTGGAGCATATAGCGGGCCTCCGTGTACACCTCAGGGTTAGCGTACATCCCGAAGGTACGGGGCTCTTCCGGGTCCAGCTTGTAGAGGGGACTATAGGGGGGGAGGAAGGCGTCCACCTCTTCAGGGGTGGGGATTTCAACCGCTTCCCAGGCATGGGAGAGGATATAGCCGTCCAGGCAGACCATGGCGGGGAGGAGCACCCGATGGTCCTCCGCCACCCGGTAGGCCAGGTATATCAGGTCAGCCGCTTCTTGATTGTTTTCCGCATAGAGCTGGATGGTCCCCGAATCCCTGAGGGAGAGGGAGTCCTGCTGGTCGTTCCAGATATTCAGGGGGGCCGACACGGCCCGGTTGACACAGGAAAGGACCACCGGCAGCCTCATCCCGGCTATGTTGAAAAGCACCTCCCCCATGAGGAGAAGCCCCTGGGAGGAGGTGGAGGTGAAGGTCCGCACCCCCGTGGCCGAGGCCCCCAGGCAGACGGAAGCCGCTGAGTGTTCGCTATCGGCGTTAACATACACCGATTTCAGCTCTCCGCTGGCCACCATATCGGCCAGCTCCGCAACGATATGGGTCTGGGGGGTGATGGGGTAGGCGCAGATAACTGCCGGCCGGCAGAGGGCCACTGCCTGGGCCACCCCCTGGGAACCCTCTAGCATCCTTCGGGTCATTTCCCCTCCTATGCCGTGGACATGTGCCGGAACTCATCTTCATCGTAGAAGACGAAGACCCCCTGGGGGAGGCCCCCTTTTTCCGGCTCCATCTCAATATCGTCCACCGGGCAGACGTCGGCACAGTTGCCGCAGCCCTTGCAGTATTCGTAGTCGGAATAATAGGTGTTGCGGCCGTTCCCGTAGATACATCCCTCGGGACAGGCCAGGGCGCAGAGGTCGCAGGCGGTGCAGCGGATGTGGAGAAAATGGGGCCTCTGGTTGATGCGCCAGCTCCCTGTCTTGTTCTGGCGGCTGGTCCCTGGCAGGCCCACGAGGCCCTTGGTCAGCTTCATTTTACCATCCCCTTGGCAACGTTGTAGGCCATTCCCATAGCCCGGGCATTTTTCTGTCCCACCGCCCCGGGCCAGTGTGCCTCCACCACCCGGATGAGGGCCTGCAGGGAGACCTCACCCGTGGCCGCGGCAAAGGCCCCCAGGAGGGCCGTATTGGCCCTGTCCGCCCGTCCCAGGACCTCCTCGGCTATCTTGCCCGCCGGCACCGTGATGACCCTGGCCTTGGTCTTCACCCCCAGCTCCTCGAGGCTGACGGGCGAGTTGATAATGCCCACCCCCTCCTCTTTGAGCCCGGCGAAGACATCAAAGCCCCGGATGAGTGTGGGGTCCAGGACGATGACATAGTCGGGCTCTTTTACCTGGCTCCTGTCCCTGATAGGCTCCCGGGCCAGGCGGACAAAGGCATTCATGGGGGCCCCCATCCTCTCTGCCCCGAAGGTGGGGAAGGCCAGGGACTCCATCCCCTCCTCAAAGGCCGCCGAGGCCAGGAGCATGGCGGTGGTGATGGCCCCCTGTCCTGCACGGGCATGGATGCGCACCTCTTTCAGTTTGTCCCCCCCATCTGGGAGAGGAACTCGCTGAGCTGGAGCACATGTCCTCTCTCCTCGTCCATTATCCTGTCCACCACGGACCGGTCCTCACTCCTCACCAGGCCCCTCATCTCCCCGTAGAAAAGGATGGAGTCCTTCTCTATCCCGATGGCCGTGCGGACGGCCTCGCCCGGGGAGAGCTTCTGCGCCATCTCCCGGGCCTCCTGGGGGCTTTTGAAGACCCTTCCTGAAGCCAGAGTCTTGATATAGAGGGCCAGTTCCCCGTTGTAGCTTTCAGGGGCGGGGGCCTGGCCCAGGGAGTCCAGCATCCCCTGGAAAAGGCTCTCATGCCGCTTCTCCTGGCCCGCCAGATGTTCAAAGGTGGACCTGGCTTTCCCCGCCCGGGCCAGCTCCGAATAGAAGCTAAAACCGTTCCTTTCTATCTCTATGGCGGTCTCCAGCATCTCCCGGCCGGTGAAGAGAATGGACATCCTACACCCTTAACCTCTGGAGGTAGCGGTGGGCCTGGAGGGCCGCCTTGGCCCCCTCCCCGCAGGCCACAACAATCTGCTTCTCTGGCACATCCGTTACATCCCCGGCGGCAAAGAGGCCCGGGATGCCTGTTTCACAGCTCTTGTTCACTGGGACCTCCCCCTGGGCGTTGAGCTTCAACAGCCCGGCCACCGGGGCGGAGTTGGGCAGGAGGCCTACTTCCACCAGGACCCCCTTCACCTCCAGGCGCTTTTCCTCCCCGCTCTTGAGGTCCCGGACAAGGATGGCCTCTACCTGCTCCTTCCCCAGGACTTCCTCTGTGCGGTGCTCGGTGAGGATGGTGAGGTTTGGGGCCGCTGAGGCGTTTTCTATGAGGATGGGGTCGGCGGTTAAGGGGGTTAGGGAGACCAGATAGATCTGTGGGGAAAGCCGGAGCATATCCTGGACCGCCGCCAGGGCGGAGTTCCCCCCGCCGATGATGGCCACCTTCTCCCCGGAGAATACAGGCCCATCGCAGACAGAGCAGTAGGTCACCCCCCGCCCCCGCAGCCTCTCCTCGCCTTGGACACCCAGTTCCCGGGACCTTTTCCCCGTGGCGAACAGGACCGCCTTGGCCCTGTAGGTGAGGCCGCCGTCCGTTACTGCCTCCAGGCCCCCTTCTATCTGGCGGATGTCATTTACCTTTATCCCCAGCTTAACCTCAATGGGATATTGTTTAAGCTGAGTTTCAAACTTTTCCATCAGTTCTGGGCCTTCAACGAACTGGTAGCCCATGTAGTTCTCCACCCGCAGGTTCTCGTTTACCTGTCCCCCCAGCTCGGAGGCCACCAGGACGGTGGAGAGCTTCTTCCTGGCGGCATACACGGCGGCGGTCATCCCCGCTGGTCCCCCGCCGATGATGAGGAGCTCATACATCGCTTCTTCTCAAAGAGGAGATAGCTATTTCTGGGCCAGGAGCCTATCCCTCAGGACGGGCTCATTGAACCCGATGACAACTTCCCCATCAATATCAATCACCGGTACGCCCATCTGCTGGGACTTGCGGATCATTTCGTGGCGGGCATCGTGGTCCGAGGCCACATCCTTTTCCTCATAGGCCAACTGGTTTTCCTGGAGGAATTTTTTGGCCCGGTGGCACCAGGGGCAGGTGGGGGTGGTATAGATGGTCACTTTTGGGGCCATGGTCCTCCTCCCGATGGGGCGGAGATACCACAGCTCCTGGTATCGGAAGCCTTCATCTTGGCCTTTATCTCCTCAATGAGTTTCAGGGCCCCTTCGGCATCCTTGTCCAGGGCGATGCGGGCCAGCTCCTGCAAGTCCTCCTCGTTGAAGGTAAAGGTCTTCTTCATGTTGCCTCCTTAGATAGATGAATTATTATACCCCATTCTGAGAGAGGAAAGAAGTGCAGATGTCCTTCACCGGGCAGGGGGGACAGCGGGGCTTCTTTCGACAGAGCTCCTTGCCGTGGCGCACCAGGAGGGCATGGTATTCATTGAACAGCCCTTCCTTGGGGGGCAGGTCTTCCATGAAGAACCCCTGCCAGCGCCGGTAGCTATCCCCCCCTGGCCCCAGGCCCAGCCGGGAGAAGATGCGCCGGGTATAGGCATCCACTACAAAGACGGGCCTGCGGCCGGCATAGAGCAGGATGGAGTCTGCTGTCTCCTCCCCGATGCCGTGGACCTCCAGGAGCTTCTCCCTGAGGCCGGGGGTGGCTTCTGAAAAGAGCCCTGCCAAGTCATCGCCGTAGCGCCCCACGAATTCAGCCAGGGCCTTGAGCTTGCTTGCTTTGGCCTGGTAGTAGCCCGAGGGCCGGATGAGGGCGGCCAGTTCCTGATGGGTAAGCTCCCTCAAGGCCCGGGGGGCGAGGGCCCCTGCCCCTTTCAGGTTGACCAGGGCCTTTTCCACATTGACCCAGGCGGCCGCCTGGGTGAGGATAGCCCCCGCCATCACCTCCCAGGGGGTCTCCGCCGGCCACCACTGCTGGGGCCCGTAGTGGCCGTACAGCCGGCGGTATATCTCCAGCAGGGCCTCCCTAGAGCCGGACGGGTATCTCCTGCTCAATGGCTGACTCCCCCATCATAGCCCTTCCGTTGACAGCTTCTATCTTTGGCCCGATATACATTGCCGGCTTTCGGGCCGGTGGGACGGGGTGTGGCGATGGACGGGCTGGAGGCTAGACGTCCTTGATGGTGGCCAGGAACTCGGCGTTGGAACCGGTGCGGGCCAGCCTCTCCAGGAGCCTCTCGGTGGCCTCGGAGGGGTTGTTGGAGTCAGAGGCCACGAGGGCCACCATCCGCCGGAGGAGCCAGACCTGCTTTACGGTCTGCTCGTCCAGGAGGAGTTCCTCCCGGCGGGTGCCGCTGCGCAGGATGTCTAGGGCGGGAAAGATGCGCTTTTCCGCCAGTCTCCTGTCCAGGTGGAGCTCCATGTTCCCCGTCCCCTTGAACTCCTCGTAGATAAGGTCATCCATCCGGCTCCCGGTGTCCACCAGGGTAGTGGCGATGATGGTGAGGCTCCCCCCCTCCTCGGTATTCCGGGCGGCACCGAAGAAGCGTTTGGGGGGATAGAGGGCGACTGAGTCAATGCCCCCGGAAAGCGTTCGGCCACTAGGGGGCATGGCCAGGTTATAGGAGCGGGTGAGGCGGGTAATGCCATCCAGGAGCATGACCACGTCCTTGCCCAGCTCCACCAGGCGCTTGGTGCGCTCCAGGGCCAGCTCTGCCACCCGGGTGTGGGTCTCCACCGGCTCATCAAAGGTAGCCGCCACAACCTCCCCCTTCACCGAGCGCCTCATGTCGGTGACCTCCTCCGGCCGCTCCCCGATGAGAAGGACCATAAGGTGGATATCGTTGTAGTTGGTGGTGACAGCATTGGCAATCTGTTTGAGGAGCACGGTCTTGCCCGCCTTTGGGGGGGAGACGATGAGGCCCCGCTGCCCCCTCCCGATGGGGGCGATAAGGTTCATGAGGCGGGTGGTCAGGTTCTGGGGGCTGGTCTCCAGGTTGAGGAGCTTGTTGGGGAAGATGGCGGTAAGGCCGCCAAAGTGGGGCCGGCTCTTGGCCTGCTCCGGGTCAATGCCGTTGACCGCTTCCACCCGTAGCAGGCTGTGGTATTTCTCCCCCTCCTTGGGAGGCCTTACCTGGCCTGTGACCTGGTGCCCCGTCCTCAGCCCAAAACGCCTTATCTGGGAAGGGGAGACATAGACATCGGTGATGGAGGGGATGTAGTTCTGCCCCCTCAGGAACCCATAGCCCTCGTCCATTATCTCCAGAATGCCGCTGGAGAAGATAAGGCCCTGCTGCTCCGTCTGGGCCTGAAGGAGGCGGAGGATCAGGTCCTGCTTCCTGAGGGCGCCATAGCCGGTAATCCCCAGCTCCTTGGCGATTTCCAGTAGCTCTTCCCGGGTTTTGGTTTCCAGTCCGACCAAGTTCATCATCTTCTGCTCTCCTTTTCTAGGGGAAGTTGGGCCCCTTCCACCAGCACCTCCTTGGCCACCCCGATAAACTCCCGAAAGAGGGGGTGGGGGCGGTTGGGGCGAGAACGGAACTCGGGGTGAAACTGGGTGCCCAGCATGAAAGGATGGTGGACCACCTCTGCTATCTCTACCAGCCGGCTATCGGGGGAGAGGCCGCCGGCCACCAGCCCTGCCCTCTCCATCTCCTCGCGGTAGCAGCTGTTGAACTCAAAGCGATGGCGATGGCGCTCGTAGACCAGGGGCTCCCCGTAGGCCCGATAGGCAATGGTCCCCGGCACCAGCTTGCAGGGATAGGAACCCAGGCGCATGGTGCCCCCTTTCTGCTCCACCCCCCGCTGTTCCGGCATCAGGTCAATAATGGGGCAGGCGGTGACAGCGTCAAACTCGGTGGAATTGGCCGTGGGATATCCCAGGACGTGGCGGGCAAATTCAATCACCAGCACCTGCATCCCCAGGCAGAGGCCCAGATAGGGCACAGAGTTCTCCCGGGCATACTGGGCGGCTCGGACCATCCCCTCAATCCCCCGGTAGCCAAAACCCCCCGGCACCACAACCCCCTGTACCTGCCTCAGCAATCCTGCCCCGTCCTTCTCCAGGTCTTCGGAGTGGACCCAGAGGATGGAGACATCGCGGTTGTGGTAGAGCCCGGCATGGGCCAGGGCCTCCCGCACCGAGAGATAGGCGTCCTTCAGCTCCACATACTTGCCCACCAGGGCAATGGTGACGGTCCCCTTGGGTGCCTTGCTCTTCTCTACCAGTTTCCGCCACTCGGAAAGGTCCCGGGTGGTGGGGGTAAGAGCCAGCCTTTCCGCTATCAGCTCCCCCAGCCCCGCATCTTCCAGGAGAAGGGGGACCTCATAGATGGTAGAAACCGTGGGCAGGGGGATGACCGCCCCGGGTTCCACATCGCAGAAGAGGGAGACCTTGTCCCTCACCCCCGGTGGCACGGGGTGGTCACTGCGGCAGAGGATGACATCCGGCTGGATGCCGATGCGGCGCAGCTCGTTGACGCTGTGCTGGGTGGGCTTGGTCTTGAGTTCCCCGGTGGCGGAAATGTAAGGCAGGAGGGTGATATGGATATAGAGGACGTTGTCGCGGCCCACCTCTTTCCGCATCTGCCGGATAGCTTCCAGGAAGGGCAGTCCCTCAATATCCCCCACCGTCCCCCCCACCTCCACGATGACCACCTGTGCCTCCGTTTTTTCCCCTATTCCCTTTATCCGCCCCTTTATCTCATTGGTCACATGGGGGACCACCTGGATGGTTCCCCCCAGGAAGTCCCCCCGCCTCTCCCGGCCCAGGACGGCGCTGTATATCTGTCCTGTGGTCACATTGGAGGCGTTGGTGAGGTCCACATCAATGAAGCGCTCGTAGTGGCCCAGGTCCAGGTCTGTCTCCGCCCCATCCTGGGTGACAAAGACCTCTCCATGCTGGTAGGGGGACATGGTCCCCGGGTCCACATTGAGATAGGGGTCCAGTTTCTGGACTGTCACGGAAACCCCCCGGCTTTTGAGGATGCGGCCTATTGAGGCGACGGTGACCCCCTTGCCCACCGAGCTCACCACCCCTCCGGTCACAAAGATATATCTAGTCATAAATAGCTGAGGGCCGCCTCCATAGTCAATACTGCTTCCCGTTTCCTTCGCCAAACTAAGAGAATTCCTTGATGATTCTAAAGGGGGACAACCCGTTTATTCTAATTCTAGGGTCCCATCCCTCCCTTGTCAAGAGCAGAAGGCCGCCAGGGGGCTTCCGCCAGAGATGCGAGCCTGGCGGCCTGGCAGCTCTCCCTGTGAACATCGGGTGATGGGGGGGCGCACAAATTTCCTGAAAGATGTGCTATAATCCCTGCGTGAAGGTTTTGGCCACAGCTATAATCGCGATTGCCCTGCTCCTGGGGGGGTGTGGCTCTCCCACCCCGACACCTATGGCCACTTCGACCCCTACACGCACTCCTACACCCACCTCCTCCCCTACACCCATGGCAACTTCGACATCTACACGCACCCCTACGCCCACCTCCTCTCCTACACCCACGCCAGGGCCTAGCCCCACGGCTACTCCCTCTACAGCTGCGGACACAACACCGCCCATCATCAGCGATATCAAAATCCTGGATATTTCTATGACCCACATAGACATTGGCTGGAAAACCAATGAGCCAGCCACCACCCAGGTGGAGTATGGCCTGACTCTCGAATACGGTTCTATGACTCCACTCTACCCAGACCTGGTTATCAACCATGGTGTAACCCTGGAGAAGCTCTTGGACCTTACCAACTATCACTTCAGGGTCAGGTCGAAAGACGCTGCAGGCAACGAAGCCATATCCGAAGACCATGTTCAAGCCACCTACTACCATATTTGACCCCGCATAAGCTCCGTCTCCTGAAATCCCCCTCTATTTCCCTGGCAAACTCCCCCTGAACAGCGCCTCAGCGGGTTGGAGGCTTTGTCTGTGCTCCTGTTTGTGATAGAATACAAGCCGTGGCCAAGGCGGCGAAGGTAGAAGCTCCGGAGGTCAAGCGTGAAGCTCGCCTGGAGATGGTGAGTGGGGAGGGGTGCACCTGGCTCAATGTGGAAAAGCCCACCCACAAGGAGCTGGACTACCTGGCCCAGTACTATCCCTTCCACCCCATGGACCTGGATGACTGCATCTCCCGCATCCAGCTTTCCAAGCTGGACGAATACCCCGACTACCTCTTCGTCATCCTCCATTTCCCACTGTTTAACAAGCGGGCCCGGTTCACCACCGCCAGCCAGGTTTCCGTCTTTGTAGGGAGAGACTTCCTGGTGACAGTACATTCCGGGGACCTGAAGCCCCTGGTCAACCTCTTTAAGGAGTGCCAGGAGAAGGAAGAATCCCGTCAGGAATACCTGGGGAAGGACCCGGGATTCCTTCTCTACCGGCTGGTGGATGCATTGGTGGACTTCAGTCTCCCCATGATGGACAAGATCCTGGCCAACCTGGAGCGGGTGGAGGACGAGGTCTTTGACACAACGGTGGATGCGGCCCAGGAGGTGGCCGTTCTGAGGCGGGACATCGCTGCCCAGCGGCGCATCTTCTGGCCCATGAAGGCGGTGTTGGCCGAGCTGGAGCAGAAGGCCCAGCGCTTTACCAAGGTGGACCTGAAGGTATATTTCGGCGACATCAACGACCACCTCAGCCGTATCTGGGGCACACTGGAGGAGGCCAAGGAAACAGTAGAGATATACAAGGACACGGACTTTGTCCTCGGCCAGGACCGCCTGCAGAGGATCATGGCTATCTTGACCATGATCATTGCCATCACCCTTCCCTTCAGCGTTATCTCCTCCATATACGGTATGAATATACCCCTCCCCGGTTCCGGCTCCTCGGGGCACCCTTGGGTAGGGCTGGTCCTTATCTTGCTCATGACTGCCGCTGCCGTGGGCCTCATCTTCTTCTTCCGGCGCCGCCGCTGGATATAGCCTAATCCCCGTGAAAGATTCGCTTCGCCCTTTTTCATGGGGCCCCCTAAGACAAGAAAGCAGACCCGGGGTCCCCTGAAAAACGGAGTTTTTCAGGGGGTTCGCGTATGACGGCGGCCATCCTCCTCAGCGGCATATACATTGCCTGCGAGCTGATAGCCAATGTCACCGCCTCAAAGCCTGTAGCGGTGGGTGGTATTGTGGTGCCTGCCGCCGTCTTTATCTATGCCCTGACCTTCACCCTGGTGGACCTCATCAACGACCGGCTGGGCAAAGACGGGGCCAGGAAGGTGGTCTATACCGCTTTTGCCGCCAATATCCTCTTGGCGGGCTATATCCAGTTTTCCGTAAACCTACCCCCCGCCCCCTTTTACCAAGGGCAGGAGGCCTTCCGGGCGGTCCTGGGGTCCACCCCCCGGATTGTGGCGGCCAGCCTGACCGCCTATATCATCTCCAGCCTCATTGACATAGAGGTCTTTGCCTGGTGGCGGGAGAGGGTGGGGAGGTACCGCTGGGCCCGGGTCCTGGCCTCCAACGCCGTTTCCACCCTGGTGGACAGCATCGTTTTCATCACCGCTGCCTTCTGGGGGGTCTTCCCCGTCCTGCCCCTTATTCGGGGGCAGTATATCGTGAAGATGGCGGTGACGGGGGTGAGCCTGCCCCTTATCTACCTGGTGAGGGCGGCCCGCCCTGCCCCGGCCCGGGAGGCGGGATGGAAGTAGAGGTCCTGGGGGCCCACAACCTGACGGACGCCGGGAGGCGGCTGGTGGCCCTGAGGGTGGACGGGTGGCTGGGGGTGGATGCGGGAAGCCTTTCCTCCGGCCTCACCTTTGAGGAACAGCTTAAGATAAGGGCCGTCCTCCTCAGCCACCATCATTTTGACCACATCCGGGATATCTTCACCCTGGGGCTTTTCCGGGCCTACCAGGGCTACATATCCCTTTATGCCACCGCTCCCACTCTCCAGGTGCTCACCTCCCTCCTGGATGGGCGGATATATCCCGACTTTCTCCACTGGCCCCCCGAGTCCCCGGTCTATCGCCCCTATACCCTGGAGCCCTACAAAACAATAGAGGTGGAGGACTATAAAGTCCTGCCCCTCCCCGTTCCCCACCCCGGCCCGGCGGTGGGCTTTGCCATTACCTCCCCCCAAGGGAGAAGCTTCTTCTACAGCGGAGACAGCGGGCCGGGGCTGGCTCAATGCTGGACCCACATCACCCCCGACCTTATGGTCCTAGAGATGACCGGCCCCAGCCGTCTTGAGGAGGTGATGCGCCGGTCGAGTCACCTCACCCCCGGGGTCCTGAAGGAAGAGCTGGTGGAGTTCCGCAAGCTCCACGGCTATCTGCCCCCGGTGGCCCTCCTCCATTACACCCCTTCCCTGGAGGAGGAGATACGGCGGGAGGTGGCGGAGCTGGCCAAGGAGCTGGGGGCCTCCATCTCCCTGGCCCAGGACGGGACCAGGCTCCAGGTCTAGCCCCTTTCAGGCTGTCCCCATGAAGTTCCTGGTGGATATGAACGTAGGGAAGCTGGCCCGCTTGCTTCGCATGATGGGCTATGATGCCTTCCTCTTCCAGGGGCACGATGATGGGGCCCTGGTAAAGCGGGCCCTGGCGGAAGGAAGGGTGGTGCTGACCAAGGACGGCCAGGTCTTTCAGCGCCGCCTGGTGAGGCTGGGGAGGCTGAAGGCCTTAAAGATTGAGGGGGAAGACCCGTTCCTCCAGCTCCGCCAGGTGGTGGAGGCCTTCCGCCTGAAATACGACTACGACCCCTTCTCTCTCTGTCTTGAGTGCAACGTGCCCCTGGAGCCCAGGGCGAAGGAGGAGGTAAAGGGCTTGGTCCCCCCTTTCGTCTACGAGAGCCAGGAGGAGTTCCGCCAGTGCCCGGCCTGCAAGCGCCTCTACTGGCGGGGGACCCACTGGCAGCACATGGGCCGGGTCCTCCGGGGGCTGGAAGGGAAACCCCAGTCCTCAGAGCGGGAAGCTCGGTAGCATACCCTCCTTTCCTTAGATTATAATAGGGGCGCCCATCCGGCTCATCTTCTCTGGAGGTGGCGAGGCCTTGCCCGAGTCCTTTGCGTTGGATTTCGTCATAGTGGTAGCCGCTGCGCTGTTGGGCGGCATCGTTGCCCGCAGCGTAAGGCTGCCAGCAATGGTCGGCTTCCTTCTCGCCGGCATCGCTGTCGGCCCGTACACCCCAGGCCCTGTTACCAGTCTGGAGAGGGTCAATCTGGTGGCCACTTTGGGCGTCGCCTTTCTTATGTTCGCCCTGGGCGCTCAGTTCCACCTTTCCAAGCTGCGCCGTTACCTCGGGTTGACCGTGTTCGGGGCCACAATACAGGTGGTCCTGACAGCCGGGCTTACCATCCTCATAGCTTGGCCGTTCCACCTCCCTATCTGGCAGGCTGCCCTGTTCGGCATCTTCATCTCCATGTCCAGCACGGTAGTGCTGGCTAAGTTACTAGAGGACCGGGGCATGCTGGACTCTCTCTACGGCAAGATGGCCCTCTCTATTGCCCTGGGGCAGGACCTTCTCTCGGTGCCCATGATCGCTCTGCTGCCATTTCTAGGGCAGGAGCTGCAGGTTGCGGTCCCCTCCATTGCGTTGGTGCTGGGAAGGGCGGTAGCCATCATAGCCGTGGCCTATCTGGTCGGGCTCTACCTTCTGCCGTGGCTACTGGACCGGGTGGCTGCTCAGGCGCGGGAGCTATTCCTGTTGAGCGTGGTGCTTATCGCCGTGGGAGTGGCGATGCTTTTGGAGCAGCTGGGGGTGTCCTTTATTCTAGGAGCCTTCATCGCCGGCCTGGTGATCGCCGACTCCCGCTATAGTGGGCGGATACTAGCGGAAGCGGTCCCGCTGCGAGATATCTTTGCCCCGTTCTTTTTCGTCTCGGTGGGTATGCTTTTTGACTTGCGTTTCGTGGGGGCGAACCTGGGGCTTGTGGCACTGACCGTCATCCTTGTCATTCTGGGGAAGCTGCTGATAATAACTGCCGTCGCCTTGCTCTTCCGCTATCCCGCCAGGAGCGCTCTACTGGCCGGCTTTGCCCTGGCCCAGGTCGGCGAGTTCTCTTTTGTATTGGCTCAGCTCGCCCTCACCCAAGGTGTTATCCAGCATAACCTCTTCTCGCTGGTCATCGCCTGTGCTCTAGTCTCTATCTTTGTGAGCCCGCTGCTGATGGCGATGGCAGGCCCAACGGCGGGCTTCCTGGAGCGTATACCTGTCCTGGGAAGGGCCTTCCGGGGGCTGGAGGGGGTGAACGAGGCCCCCCCCAAATCGTGAGCGGCTCCACCTTCCTCCACGGGTCCGAATGCTCCCCAGACCAATGGAATGGCCCCCCCTTCTTAACCTCCCAGTCTAACATCATAACTGGGCTGGATTTTGGGGGCAGGTCATGGTACGCTATAAGCGTGGATGCGCTTATACGGAGCAAGCAGATATGCGTGAATTGGTGAAGACTTTCAAGGCCCTCTCGGACGAGACCAGGCTCAGGATACTGAACCTGCTCTTGGAGAGGGAATGCTGTGTCTGTGAGGTAATGCAGGCTTTGGACATCTCGCAGACGAGGGCTTCCAGGAACCTCAGTGCCTTGTATGACGCTGGTTTCTTGAAGCTCAGGAAGGATGGCCTGTGGTCGCTGTACTCGATAGACCCGGAGGGAATGAAAGCACATCGCTGCGACCTGGTCGGGGCTATGAGGAAGGCGCTAGAGGGCAACGAAGTGATGACCCTGGACAGGGAGCGCCTCAAGAGGGCTGAGCGCGTTGGGCCTGGTTGTGTCCGGCAGACGGCGAGGTAAGGCCTCTCTTTTTTTGTGCAGGCGCATGCGTTAGTGAGCATATAGGGAAGGGGCTATCGCAGGGATGGTGGTGCCATGCTTGTTGATGAGACGGCTACGAAAAAGGAGGCACATAATGCTCGAAATAGGGAAGAAGGCTGTTTCCCTGAACGAGAGCGACCTACTTGAATTAACAAGGATTGTGACCGACGCGGACGAGAGAGCCCCTCGGGTTCCTCAAGAAGGCTATCTACGACCGCGTCGTCCGCAGTCAACGAGGCAGGCTGAAGTCACATCTTGACGGCGCTAGTCCTGTCGAGGGGTTTATTCAGCGTAACAAACAGTAGCTGAAAGGCAATCAATTCATAGAAAGGGGGAGCGTGCTATGAAGGGCGACAAAATCAAGAAAGCTGTAAAACATCACTACTCGCGAATAGCAGAGCAGAGCGGGCGGACATCATGTTGCGCCACTGGCTGCTGTGGCGAAGTGTCCCCATTGGCTGAAGCCGTGGCTGCGGGTTACAGCAAAGAAGATTTGGAACACATTCCGCAAGAAGCAATCATGGGGCTGGGGTGCGGGAATCCTGCCGCCTGCGCTGAGTTGAAGCCTGGAGAAACCGTACTCGATTTGGGGTCGGGTGGTGGTATTGACGTCTTCCTGGCCGCCATCAAAGTGGGACCTCAGGGAAAGGCCATCGGTATTGATATGACGGAGCAGATGGTTGATAAAGCTAACCGTTTAGCCAGAGAAAAGGGCTACCAGAATGTCGAGTTCCGGCTGGGCGAGATTGAGAAACTTCCCATCTCTGATAGTTCGGTGGATACCATCATCAGCAACTGTGTCATAAACCTATCCGCAGATAAGTCCAAGGTCTTTCGCGAGGCATACAGGGTGCTCAAGCCAGGCGGCAAGCTGGTTGTCTCAGATATTGTCTCTGAGCGGCCACTCCCTCGAAAGATGCAGGATGACCTTGTTTCCTGGTCGCAATGCGTTTCCGGAGCTCTGGAAAGGAACGAATACCTGAGCACAATAGTGAAGGCAGGTTTCAGTGAGCCGACAATTATCTCTCAGCGCGAGTTCTACGTAGAAACCGGCATGAAGAAATTAGGGAGACTATTCAGCATAATTGTAAGAGCCAACAAGAAGAGCAATGAATGAGGCTAGTTCTAAAGGCATTGTTGGCAGACTGCCCCTATTAGACCGATTTCTCACCCTCTGGATATTCCTGGCGATGGTCTTGGGGGTAGGACTGGGATACTTTGTCCCCAGGGTCGCCGACTTCATCAGCTATTTCCAGGTGGATACGACTTCTATCCCAATAGCCATAGGGCTCATCCTGATGATGTATCCCCCCCTGGCCAAGGTCAGGTATGAGGAATTGGGTAAAGTATTCCGCAACTGGCGTGTGCTGGGGCTGTCGCTGATTCAGAACTGGCTCATCGGCCCGGTGCTCATGTTCTTTCTGGCTATCATCTTCCTACGGGCTTATCCCGACTACATGCAGGGACTCATCATGATCGGCTTGGCCCGCTGCATTGCCATGGTCATAGTGTGGAACGAGCTCGCCAAGGGAGATACAGACTATGCCGCCGGGCTGGTGGCCTTCAACTCTATCTTTCAGATAGTCTTCTACTCTGTGTACGCCTATGTCTTCATAACAGTGCTGCCGGAATGGTTCGGTCTGGAGGGCACAGCGGTGGACGTTACTATCGGGCAGATAGCTTCGAGTGTGTTCATCTATCTGGGAATCCCTTTCTTCGGGGGCATGATTACACGCTTTGCCCTTATCAAAAGGAAGGGGCGGCAGTGGTATGAGAGGAAGTTCATTCCCAAGATAAGCCCTGTTACTCTTCTTGCCCTCCTTTTCACCATCGTGGTCATGTTCTCGCTGAAGGGGGAATTCATCGTGGGTCTGCCCCTGGATGTGGTCCGTATTGCTCTCCCACTCCTCATCTACTTCGTCGTCATGTTTCTTGTCTCTTTCTATATGGGCAAGAGGATCGGGGCTGGCTATCCCCGGACAGCAAGCATCGCCTTCACCGCTGCCAGCAACAACTTTGAGCTGGCCATTGCCGTGGCGGTAGCAGTGTTCGGCATCGGCTCCGGTCAGGCCTTTGCTGCCGTAATCGGGCCCCTGGTGGAGGTGCCGGTGCTTGTCAGCCTTGTAAGCGTTGCCCTCGCCTTCCAGCGGAGGTATTTCCAGCCGGCTGCTCAGGGCAAGGAGCGGTAGGTCTGCTGGAGGAGGAGGGCGTCCTCCTCCAGGTTGGGGCTCTCGCAGATGATGGTCCCGCTGGCTTTGGAGTCCTTCAGGGCCCGCAGGAGCTCTTCATAGCGCAGGTCAGCCTCCTTCAGGTTCAGGTGCTTCCTCTCCCCGGCCTGGCTGTATTCAATGCCGGAGAGATGGATATGCAGCTTCTCCAGGCCCCGCCTCCCCAGCCTGGACTCCACCTGCTTGAGGATGAGGAGGAACTCATCATAGGTGTTGTTCTTCCCGTGGCGGGCATGCCAGTGGGAGAAGTCCAGGGTGGGCAGGACCCCCTCGATTTCCGCCGAGAGGGAGAGGACCTCCTCCAGGTTGCCGAACTGGGTGTCCCTGCCCATCACCTCGGGGCGGATGAGGATTGGGTTTCCCTCCCGGCGCAGGGTGGCCACGATTTTCTCCAGGCTCCCCTTCACCCGCTGGTAGACCGTCTGGGGGGGGTCGCCCAGATAGAAGGCGGTGTGGGCCACCACGCTCTCCGCCCCGCAGAGCGCCCCGATGCGGGCCGACTGCAGGATGCGGGCCTCGCTGGCGGAAAGCTTCTCCGGCTCGTGGGCGTTGAGGTTGATGAAATAGGGGGCATGGCAGGAGAGACGCACCCCCAGACTCCGGGCCACCTCCGCCGCCTGGAGGGCGGTCCTCTCCCCCATCTTCACCCCCTGGACAAACTGGATCTCCATGCAGTCCAGGCCCAGCTCCCTTATCCTCTCAATCCCCGCCTGGGTCGTGGGGGAGTGGGACGAATGGGGGGTGCCCGCGGTGCCAAAGAGAAGGGCCACGGGATAATTCTAGACGATTCCCGATAGCCCCGGCAACCGTCTTCTTCTGCCAGGGAAGATTACATGGTGAAAGGTTGTGCCTGCCAATATTAGGTAGGAGAACGAACGGAGCCCCGCGGGTCTAAGGCGTCCCGGAGGGCATCGCCCAACAGCGCAAAGCTCAAAACGGTGATGGCCAAGGCAAGGCCGGGCAAGACCGTCAGGGTGAGGCCTATGCCGGCCAGCACAGCCCGCATGAGTGAGACCATCTTGCTCTTCAAGTGATACCCGCCGACACGAATCCTACTACGCTGATCTGCCGTCAGGCAAAGGCCTGCCGTATTTTTCCTTGACCCTTAGGGCTGAAGGTGATAGCATTGTCTGGTTAACCCCCCAGCCGGGCAAAAATAGCCAGGGGGTGAAAGTTGATGCAGATACTGTTAGTGGCAATAGCCTCCCTGGTGGCAGGGGGGCTACTCAGTTACCTCCTCCTCCAGTTCCTGGACCTCAGGAAGAAGAAGGCGGCGGAGAAGCAGGCCGAGGAGATCCTGGCCCGGGCCAGGGCCCGGGATAGGGAGTCCCTTCTAGAGGCCAAGGAGGAGGGTATCCGCCTGCGCACCCAGGCGGAGGCGGAATACCGGGAGCGACGCGCGGAGCTAGGCCGAACGGAGCGGAGGGCCTCCCAGAAGGAGGAGACCCTGGAGCGCCGCCGGGAGGGCCTGGACCGCCGGGACCGCCAGCTTCAGGACCGGGAAAAGGAAATCCAGAGCCTCAAGAACCAGATAGAGGACGTCAAGAAGAAACACACACAGGAGCTTGAGGCCGTGGCGGGACTTACCGGCCAGGAGGCCAGGGCCATCCTTCTGAAGGAGCTGGAAGGAGAGGTCCGGGAGGAGGCCTCCCGAAAGGTGCGGCAGTGGGAGGTGGAGGCGAGGGCCGATGGCGAGGCCCGTGCCCGGGAGGTGCTGGCCCAGGCCCTTCAGCGGTGTGCCCAGGATGTGGTCGGCGAGACCACGGTCTCGGTGGTGGTCCTGCCCAGCGACGAGATGAAAGGCAGGCTCATTGGCCGGGAGGGGCGCAATATCCGGGCCCTGGAACAGGCCACTGGGGTAGAACTCATCATTGATGATACCCCCGAGGCCGTAGCCCTCTCCAGCTTTGACCCCGTAAGGCGGGAGGTAGCCCGAATTGCCCTGGAGAGGCTCATCCGGGACGGCCGCATCCACCCCGCCCGCATTGAGGAAATAGTGGAAAAGGCCAGGGCCGAGGTGGAGCAGTCCATGGTGGCTGCCGGGGAAGAGGCGGTGGTCAAGGCAGGGGTCCCGGGTCTTCACCCCGAGCTGGTGAAGCTCCTGGGCAGGCTAAAATACCGCACCAGCTACGGCCAGAATGTCCTGGCCCATAGCCTGGAGGTAGCCAACCTGGCAGGGCTCATAGCTGCAGAGATCGGGGCCGATGGGAGGCTGGCCAGGAAAGCCGGCCTCCTCCATGACATTGGCAAGGCAGTGGACCATGAGGTGGAGGGGACCCATGCGCTGATAGGGGCCCGGCTGGTAGAGCAGTGGGACCGCTCCCCTCAGGTTGTCCAGGGCATTGCCCAGCACCACGGCGAGTCCGACACCACCTCGGTGGAGGGCTTCATTGTGGCTGCCGCCGATGCCCTCTCCGGGGGCCGCCCCGGGGCCAGGGCAGAGTCGGTGGAGAGATACCTCCAGCGCATCAAGGCCCTGGAGGACATCGCCAGGAGCCTCCCCGGTGTGGCCGAGGCCTTTGCCATCCAGGCCGGACGGGAGGTCAGGATTATGGTGAAGCCCGAGGCGGTGGACGACCTGGGGGCCATGAGGCTGGCCAGGGACATCGCCAAGAAGATTGAGGAGGGCCTGGAATACCCCGGCCAGATAAAGGTCACCGTCATCCGGGAGACCCGGGCTGTGGACGTCGCCAAATAGTAGATACCCCATGAAGAATTCGCTTCGCTCTTTTGCATGGAGGCCCCGAAGATTGTGGCGGCCAAACTGGGGCCCCCTGAAAAACAGCGTTTTTCAGGGGTAGGACTTCATGCGCCTCTTGATGGTGGGGGATGTGGTGGGCCGCCCCGGCCGGAGGGCACTCGGGCTGGTCTTGCCCCGGCTCCGGCAGGAATACGGGCTGGACCTGGTTATCGTCAATGGGGAAAATGTGGCCGGGGGGCAGGGACTCACCCCGGAGACGGCAGAGGAGCTCTTCGCCCTGGGGGTGGATGTCATAACCTCCGGCAATCATATCTGGGAACACAAGGAGATATATCCCTACCTGGGCGGCCAGCGGCCTGTCCTCAGGCCCCTCAACTATCCCCCCCAGGCCCCCGGGAGGGGCTATGTCATCCTGGAAAAGGCTATGGTGGTCAACCTGGTGGGCAGGACCTTTATGGGCAACTTTGACTGCCCCTTCCGGGGAATGGACCAGCTCCTGGCCCAGGAGAGAGACCACCCGCCAGTGGTTATCGTGGACTTCCATGCTGAGGCCACCTCGGAGAAGAATGCCATGGGCTGGTATCTGGACGGGAGGGTGAGCGCCGTCCTCGGCACCCACACCCATGTGGGCACCATTGACTGGAGGGTCCTGCCCCGGGGCACGGCCTATGTTACCGATATTGGCATGACCGGTCCGATGGACTCGGTCATCGGGGTTGAGGTGGAAGCGGTCCTCCAGCGCTTTCTTACCCTTCTCCCCCATCGCCTCCCCGTGGGCAAGGGCCGGGTGACATTCAATGCCGTTCTAGTGGATATAGATGAGGCCTCGGGCAGGGCCCGAAAGATAGACCGAATCATCCGGGAGGTGGGGGACGAGGGCTGACCTCCACCTCCATTCCACAGCGTCGGACGGGCGGCTGAGCCCCCGGGAAATAGTCCAGCAGGCCGCCAGGCTGGGGCTGGAGGTCATCGCCCTCACCGACCACGATTCGGTATCCGGCATCGCCCCCGCCCAGGCGGAGGCAAAAATCTTCCCCGGCCTTCTCTTCATCCCCGGGGTGGAGGTGGCGACCCTCATCCCCAACGGGGAGGTGCATATCCTGGGCTACTTCTTTGACCCCTCCCATCCTACCCTGGTATCTACCCTGGAGCGTCTGCGGCTTTCCCGGGTGGAGAGGGCGGGGAAGATTGTGGAAAAGCTCAAGGGCCTGGGCCTGCCTTTAAGCTGGGAGAGGATACTGGAGCTGTCCGGGGGCGAGTCCCTGGGCCGCCCCCATATCGCCCAGGCCATGGCGGAGAAGGGCTATGTCCCCGACATCCGACAGGCCTTCCTGCTGTATATCGGGCGGGGAAGGCCGGCCTATGTGGACAGGGACCACCTGAGCCCCGAGGAGGGTGTGCGGCTCATCCGCATCGCCGGGGGCCTGCCCGTCCTGGCCCATCCCCTGGATATTGGCGCAGTGCCCCTGGAGCCCATTCTCCGCCGGCTCAAGAGGCTGGGGCTGGTGGGGATGGAAGCCTACTACGGCGACTATACCCCTGAGAAGGTGGAGCATCTCGCTGGCCTGGCCAGAAAGCTGGGGCTTATCCCCCTGGGGGGCAGCGACTATCACGGCCTGGAGAAGGGCATTGATACCCCCCTGGGATCCGTGGACCTCCCCCGGGAAGCGGTGGACAGGCTCCTGGCCCTGGCCCCCCGCCCTTTGACGGCCAGATAACGGGGTGTGGTGGGCTGTGAGCGTTCAGCGCCTGTCTTCGCCGGCTATACGCTGAACCCTAGCCCAGGTAATAGAAGCGGTTGAAGAGGTGTGCCAGGGCCTCCTCCGCCAGGGAGGAGGCGAAACCCCCCAGCAACCTCTCCCGAAGGCTCCTGGGGGGCCTGGCGTAGGAATATCGGCGGGGGATTTTGGCCATCTCCGCCGCCAGGTCCAGGGCACGCTCCATATCCCCCAGCTCGTCCACCAGGCCCAGCTCCTTGCCCCTCCTGGCGGTGAACGCCTCCCCGGTCGCCAGCTCCCTCACCCTATCCGGGTCCAGCTTCCTCCCCCGGGCCACCGTCTGGATAAAGTCCTCGTAGTACTCCAGGACCAGCTCCTGGTCCTTCTGCGCCTCCTCTGCGGTGGGCTCCCGCCAGAAGGCCCCCGCGTCCTTGAGGCGGCCCCCTTTGGCCACGGTGAACTTTACCCCCAGCTTCTGGAGGAGTTCGGGCACTACCGGGCGGACGGAGATGACCCCGATGGAGCCCACCAGGGCGGAGGGCAGGGCCACTATCTTGTGGCAGGCTGAGGCCAGCATATAGGCCCCGGAGGCCCCCATCCCCCGCACAAAGGCCACCAGTGGCTTCTGGGAGGCCAGCCGGGAGGCGGTGGTGAAAAGGTAGTCCGAGGCGGTAACCAGTCCCCCCGGGGAATCAATCTCCAGGACCACCCCCTTGACCCGCCGGCTTCTCCTCAGCCCCTCCAGCAGGCGGATATAGGTCATCAGCCGGGGCCCTCCCCCCAGGAGGCCGGTGAACTCCACTACCCCCAGCCGGGGCCTTGCCCAGAAAAACATGTTCCCTCCCTCCGGGGCATTATAGCCGAAAATAGAAAAAGACCCCCGGGGCCTTCTTCACCAACTCCCTATCGTGCGTTCACATTCCGTTCACATGGCTCCTCCATAATATCAGGTGAAAGGAGGTAAGAGGAATGAAAAAGAGATGGTTCATGGTCCTGATGGTGGTGGGGCTCCTGGCCCTGCTGGCCGTCCCGGCGGCGGTCCTGGCCCAAAGCGACGAGGCGACAGTGGGATACTATCCCGCCTACCGTGGCCTGTGGGACGTGAGCGCCCAGGAACGGGTTGCTCAGCTCCTGGGGATTACCCCCGCGGAGCTCCTGACTCAGCTGGAGGGTGGGGCCACCCTGAGCGAGCTGGCTGCGGCCAAGGGGGTGCCCACCGAGAGCCTGGTGGCGACCATACTGGCACCCCACAAAGAAATGCTGGACATCAAGGTGAAGTATGGCCGCCTGACCCCTGAGCAGGCCCAGCAGGCGCTGGAGACCGTCACCGCGAGGGTGCAGGCGCTGGTGCAGACCAGATTCACCGCCACCTCCACCTGGGGTCCCGGTACTGGCCCCTACTGCCCCATGATGGGGGGCGGGTACCAGGGTGACCCTAATGCTACCCCCGGCCTCAACGCTCCCGGCCGTGGCAGGGGCTGGGGCAGGGGTGGTGGCATGATGGGCCGTGGCATGATGGGTGGCTGGGACTGGTAGGTTGGCCCGGAGGGGCGGGGCAGAACCCCGCCCCTCTTCTTTTTTGCCTCTCTTCCCTAGGCTATAATGGGGCTGTGGCCGGGAAGAGAATACTGGTGGTGGAGGATGAGAGGAAGATTATCGACATCCTCCGCCTCTATCTGGAAAGGGAGGGCTTTGAGGTCTTCCACGCCCTCACCGCCGGGGAGGCCCGGGAGGCATTTTCACGCCTCAGGCCCGACTTGGTGGTGCTGGACCTGATCCTCCCCGACGGCGACGGCCTGGAGGTCTGCCGGGCCTTCCGCAAGGATTCTTCAATCCCCATTCTCATGCTCACAGCGCGTGACGAGGAGGTGGACCGGGTGGTAGGGCTGGAGATAGGGGCCGATGACTATGTGACCAAGCCCTTCAGCCCCCGGGAGGTGGTGGCCCGGGTGAAGGCGGTGCTTAGAAGGAGCCAGCCCCCCGCTCCTCCCCAGGAAATAAAGGCGGGGGAGCTGGTCCTGGACCTGGACAAGTATGAGGTCCGTTGCCGGGGGCAGGTGGTGGAGCTTACCTCCACCGAGTTCAGGCTCCTCTCCGTCCTGGCCCAGCACCCGGGGAGGGTCTTCACCCGCATGCAGTTCCTGGACCAGGTCCAGGGGGAGGCCTTTGAGGGCTACGAACGGACCATTGATGCCCACATCAAGAACCTGCGCCAGAAGCTTTCCCCCCTCGGCTGCCATTGTATTGCCACAGTGAGGGGGGTAGGCTACAAGCTGGAGGTGGGGGATGCCGCGGCTGGCCCTTAAGCTGGCAGGGGCCTTTGTCCTGGTGGCGGTGGTGGCGGTGGCCCTGGCCGCCTACCTGGTGAGCCGTTCCACCCAGGGGGAGTTCGGTCTCTACCTGGAGGATATCGGCCGGATGGGGGAGGGAATGGGGCGGGGGATGATGTGGGGGAGGGGCCCCATGATGGGGCTGGGCCAGGAGGAGCAGGCCTTCCTCCAGGGAGTAAACCGCTCCCTGTGGGCGGCGGGGATCCTGGCGGCAGGGGTGGCAGCTTTGCTGGCCCTCTTCTTCTCCCGATACCTGGCCCAGCCCCTGCGCCGGATGGCAGGGGCGGCGAAGAAAATGGCTGGCGGGGACTTCAGCCAGAGGGTAGAAACAGGCTCTCGGGACGAGATGGGGGAGCTGGCCCGGGCTATGAATGCCATGGCCGAGGCCCTGGGGAAACAGGAGGAGCTGAGGCGACAGTTTGTGGCCGAGGTGGCCCACGAGCTCCGCACCCCTCTCACGGTAATCCAGGGAAATATGGAGGCCATGGTGGACGGGGTCCTGCCCCCCACCCCGGAGCACCTCTCCTCCCTCAACAGCCAAGTGGTGGTCCTCTCCCGCCTGGTCACCGACCTGCGCACCCTGTCCCTGGCCGATGCCGGCAGGCTGGAGGTCAAGCCCGTCCCCCTGGATATCGGTGAGGTAGCCGGGCAGGCCCTGGTAGTGGTAGGGCCCCAGGCGGGGGAGAAGGCCATTCGCCTGGAAAGGGACCTCCCCCCGGCCCTGCCCCGGGTGCTGGCGGACCCTCAGAGGGTGCTCCAGGTCCTGCACAATCTCCTCGCCAACGCTCTGCGCTACACCCCGGCGGGGGGGCGCATACTCTTTGAGGCCAGGCCCGCCCCCGGCGAGCTGGTCCTCTCCCTTTCCGATACTGGCCCTGGCATCCCGCCGGAGGACATGCCCTACCTCTTCCAGCGCTTTCACGGACACCGTTCCGGAGGCTCGGGCATTGGCCTGGCGGTGGTGAAGGCCTTGGTGGAGGCCCAGGGGGGGAGGGTCTGGGCGGAGAGCCGGGTGGGACAGGGCAGCACCTTCTATTTCACCCTCCCCCTGGCGGCAAAATGATAAGTCCGGTCTTCATCGCCGCCCTCCCCTATTTTGCAGGGCTAAGGGCCGAGGAGATAGAAGACATCCGCCGGGCGGTCTTTGAGAGGACCTGTGACCGCAATGAGGTCATCGCCATGGAAGGGGAGCCCTGCCTGGCGGTGTATTTTGTGGCCAGGGGCTCGGTGAAGATAGTCAAGACCTCGGTGGACGGGAGGGAACAGGTGCTGAGGGTGATGCGGCACGGCGATTCCTTCAACGATGTCCCCCTCTTTGATGATGGCCCCAACCCCGCCACCGCCGTGTCCCTGGAGCCCACCATTATATGGGGCATTCCCAAGGAGAAGATGCTGGAGTTCCTGCGCCGTTACCCCAGGGTAGCCGAGAATGTCCTCCGGGTCTTTTCCCAGCGGCTGAGGCACCTGGTGGCACTGGTGGAGGACCTCTCCTTCCGCCATGTTACCTCCCGCCTTGCCAAGATGCTCCTGGAATATGAGGGGGAAGGGGAGCACCGGCTCACCCAGCAGGAGATGGCCGCCCTGGTGGGCACCGCCCGGGAGATGGTGGGGCGGAGCCTGAAAGGCCTGGAGGCCATGGGGGCCATAAAGGCAGAAAGAAAGCACATCACAATCCTGAACCGCGGGGTCCTCCAGGAGCTGGTATAGGGCGAGACAAAAGTCGCAGACATCTTTACTATCCAGACTAGAATAGAAGAGGAGGGAGAGAAATGAGAAGAAATCTCCTCTTGGATGTTTCGCAACGCCCGCCCCGGGAGAGCCAGAGACGTCTCCTGGACGTCTTTGACCGGGCTATGACGGGGGATAGCATAAAGCTCGTAAGCGACTCTGCTGTCGCACCTATCTGCCAGGTCCTCTATGAGGAAAGGGAAGGCCAGTTCCTCTGCCATATGCATAAAGAAGCCCCCGGGGAATGGGTCGCCCGGATCATAAAGACCCGCTAGCCCCTCCCATCCCCGGCGAGCCAGGGCCCTGGGCCATGAGCCTCACCGCCATGGTGGTGGGGATAGGGGTTGCAGGAGTTTCATGGGCCGCTCTTTTCTTTGTCCTCTCGGCCCTGTCTCTGTTCCTGCTCCGGGAGCCCCTGGAGACCCTGGGCAGGGGGAATTTCGGCCGCCGGCAGGGCCTCTGGGGCTTGATATACCTGGGCCTGGCGCTTCTCTTTGCGGTGCCCCTTCTCCTCTGGGGGCGATGGTTTATCCTGCCGCTGGGGGCTGTCGCCGGCCTTGCCCTCCTGGGGCACATCCTCCTGGTGAGGCACAGGAAGGAGAGGGCCTGGTGGGGGGAGCTGGTGGGGATTGGGGGGCTGTCCCTGGGGGCCTGGGGTGCCTATTATGCCTCCCTGGGGGTCCTGAATGAGATAGGGGCCTTCCTGGGGCTGCTGGTCTTCCTTTACCTGGGCTCCAGCGTCTTCTTTGTCAAGATGATGGTGCGCCGCAAGGGGGAGTGCCCCTTAAGGAAGCGCCTGGGGCTGGGGCGGGATGTCCTCCTCTATCAAGCCCTACTCTGGCCTCTCCTCCTGGGCCTGGGCCTGGGGGGGCTGGTTCCCCTCTGGACCCTGCTGGCCTTCGTCCCCCTCGCTTTCAAGGTATTCCTGGCCGTCTTTCTCGGGGCGAGGCCTGCGTCTATCCGGGCCCTGGGGAGGCAGGAGGTGGCCTACAGCACCATTTTCGCCGTTATCCTTGTCCTGGCCTTCCGCCTCTCCTAGCGGCTTTACAAATTGCCCTATCTGGGCTAAAATTCCCCTTTCAAGAGGGATGCTAGACGGCGGTTTCTGGATAGGGAGGCAGTGATGAAAAGGGTGGTTATCACCGGTATGGGGTCGGTTACCCCCCTGGGAATAGGCGTGGAGCCTTCCTGGCAGGCCCTGCGGGAGGGCCGGTCGGGTATCGGGCCGGTAACCTTTTTTGACCCCTCCCCCTTCAAATGTCAGGTTGCTGGGGAGGTCAAAGGCTTCAACCCCCTGGACTTCATGGATGAAAAGACATCCCGGCGCATGGACCGCTTTATCCAATTTGCGGTCGCCGCCGCCCGGATGGCGGTGGGGGATTCAGGGCTAAAGATAGATTCCGGCAATGAGGACCGGGTGGGGACGGTCATCGGGACCGGTATGGGCACATACCACAGCTTTGAGCAGGCCCATGCCCTGGTGATGCAGGGGGCCCACAGCCAGGTCTCCCCCTTCTTCATGGTGACCACCTGTCCCAACATGGCGGCAGCGGTAGTGTCCATCCTTTTCCGGGCCCGGGGGCCCCAGCACTGCCCCGTGGAGGCCTGTTCCACCGGCACCAACGCCCTGGGCCTGGCCTTCCGTCTCATCCAGATAGGGGAGGCCGACGCCTTCATCGCCGGCGGGACCGATGCGGGCATTATGGAGACTTTCTTCGCCGGGCTGGACGCCACCGGGGCCACTACCAGGAATAATAGAGACCCCCAGCGGGCCAGCCGCCCCTTTGATGCCACCCGGGACGGATTTGTCAGCTCCGAGGGGGCCGGCATTTTGCTTCTTGAGGAGCTGGGCCATGCCCTAGGAAGGGGGGCAAAAATCTATGCCGAGGTGGTGGGGTGGGGCCACAACTGCGATGCCTACCACTACACCTCCCCCTCCCCCGACGGGACGGGGCCCGCCCACTGTATGACGATGGCCCTCAGGGATGCGGGGCTAGGGCCGGAGGAGGTGGACTACATCAATGCCCACGGCACCTCCACCAAGGCCAACGATGTCTCGGAGACCCGGGCCATAAAAAGGGCCTTTGGAGAACACGCCAAGAAGCTGGCGGTGAGCTCCAACAAGTCCATGCTGGGCCACATGTGGGGGGCGGCGGGGGCGGTGGAGGCCATCTTCTCTGTCCTCACCATAAGGGAAGGCATCATCCCCCCCACCATCAACTACCAGCACCCCGACCCCCAGTGCGACCTGGACTATGTCCCCAATATAGCCCGGAAGGCCCCGGTGAGGGTCGCCCTCTCCAACTCTTTCGGCTTCGGCGGCATCAACGGCTCCATCATCCTCAGGGCCTTTGAGGGATAGAGACTAGCCCCCCCTTTCCCTCTTGAGGAATTCCTCCACATCTTTCAGGACATCCTCGGGGTGGAGGGGGGAGGGGGTCTTTTCCCGGCCGTATTCCTTTTCCAGGGTCTCCACGTGGCCCTTCAGCTGCGGGTTCTGGGCCATGAGTTGGTCCAGGACCCGGCCCAGCTCCTGGGCGGGCCTTTCCAGGTCGGAGAGGTCCAGTTCCAGGTCCAGCATCCCCACCAGCTTGTTCACCAGCGTGAGGCAGACCTGGGGGTTGGCCACCGATATGTAGTGGGGGACATGGCCCCAGATACTCAGGGCGTCCATGCGCCGGCGGGTGCAGGCCATAAGGAGGGTGGAATGGAAGCTGGAGGGGCCCCGGTAGTCCGTGAGCTCAATCCCCAAGCGCCCCAGCCCCTCTTTCAGCCGGGCCCGGTTGACAATCCCTGTTACCCGGGGCTCTATGGTATGGGGCAGACGGTCAAAGACCGCGCCCAGGGCGATAACCCGGACCACCCGAAAAGCCCGGGCCACTTCCAGAAGGGCCTGGCAGAAGTGGAGCCAGCGGAGATGGGGCTCGTTCCCCAGGAGGAGGATGAGGTCATGGCCCTTCTTCTTGCCCTTGCAGTGGAAAAACTCATTGGCTGGGAAGCTGAGGGCTTTGAGCGAGCCTCCCTCCACCACCACCGCGGGGCGCTGGGAGGTGAAGTCGTAGTATTCCTCGGGGCTTATCTCGGCGAAGCGGGTGGCCCGGAGCTTGTCCTTGAGATAGCCCACTGCCCCCGTGGCCACCTCCCCGGCGTTGGGCCAGCCGGAGAAGCCCGCCACCAGATAAGGTTCCCGGAGCTTGGGGGCCTCGTAGAGGATGAGGCCCTCTATCTTTTTCCGCACAATATCCCCTCAAGGGCATTATATCACTTTGGCCCTTTCCCTATTCGTCTCTCCCCCAGGGCGGACCCGGCGGCGGCCAGGGTGGCCTGAATATCCCGGTGGGTGTGGGCCAGGGAAAGGAACCAGGCCTCAAAGGGGGAAGGCGGGAGATATACCCCCTCTCCCAGCATCTTCCAGAAGAACCGCCGGTAGGCCTCCCGGTCCGAGGCCAGGGCGGAGGCGTAATCGGTTACCGGCCCTGGGGCGAAGAAAAGCGTGAGGAGGGAGCCCACCCGGTTCACGCTGCCGGGTATCCCTGCCCTTTTTGCGGCCCCCCCCAGCCCCCTTTCCAGGAGGGAGGCCTTTTTCTCCAGGGCCTCATATACTCCGGGGCGGGACAGGGCCTTCAGGGTCTCCAGCCCTGCCGCCATGGCCAGGGGGTTCCCGGAGAGGGTCCCCGCCTGGTAAACAGGGCCGGAGGGGGCCAGGAGCTCCATGATTTCCCCATTCCCCCCGAAGGCCGCTGCGGGGAGCCCGCCCCCGATGACCTTCCCCAGGGTGGTGAGGTCAGGGGCAACGCCGAAGAGGCCCTGGGCCCCTCCCCACCCCACCCGGAAGCCGGTGATGACCTCATCAAAAATCAGAAGGGCGCCGTAGCGGCGGGTTATCTCCCGGAGGCCCTCCAGGAAGCCGGGGTGGGGGGGGACCACCCCCATGTTGGCGGCCGCTGGCTCCACAATGACCGCCGCCACCTCCTCCCCCTGCCGGCCGAAGGCGGTGGCGACCGCCTCCAGGTCATTGTAGGGCAAGACGATGGTGTCCCGGGCCAGGGAGGAGGGGACCCCCGGGCTATCGGGGAGGCCCAGGGTGGCCACCCCTGAACCCGCCCGGGCAAGAAAGCTATCGCCGTGGCCGTGGTAGCACCCGGCGAACTTGATGACCTTCTCCCTTTTGGTATAGGCCCGCGCCAGCCGCAGGGCAGAAAGGCAGGCCTCGGTGCCCGAGCTGACAAAGCGGAGCTTCTCAACGGAGGGCAGGGCCGAGCAGATAAGCCGGGCCAGCTCCGTCTCCAGGACGGTGGGAGCGCCGAAGCTGGTGCCCAGGGAGGCCTGTTTCTTTATTGCCCTTATCACCCCGGGGTGGGCGTGGCCCAGGATAAGGGGGCCCCAGGAGAGGACATAGTCGATATACTCGTTGCCGTCCTCGTCCCAGATATGGGAGCCCTTCCCCCTCCTGATGAACAGGGGCTCGCCCCCCACCCCCTTAAAGGCCCTCACCGGGCTGTTCACCCCCCCCACCAGGTATTCCTGGGCCTGGGCGAAAAGCTGCTGCGACTTTTCGGTCTTCATCCTTTGGCCAGCTTCTCTACCAGCTTGAGGACCTTTTCCTTAATGATATCCCGGGCCTCCCGGTAAAGGGGCAGATATTTATCATCGTTGGGGCTGAAGGGGTCGGGGATGCCCCAGTGCTCTATCTTCTTCCCAGGCACCACCGGACACGCCTCGGCCTCAGTGCACACTGCTACTATGAGGGAAGCCTTGACCAGCATGTCCCCGGTCAGGGGCTTGGGCCGGCCCTGGTGTTCAATCCCTATCTCCTTCAGGGCTTTCAGGGCCAGGGGGTGGACTTCCTTCCCTGGCTGGGTCCCCGCGGAGACAGCCCTCCAGCCCGGCGGGGCGTAGTGGTTGAACAGGGCCTCGGCCATCTGGCTGCGGCAGGTGTTGCCCACACAGATAAAGAGGACTAGTGCTTGCTTGCGGAAATCAGCGAAACGAGATTCTTCGCTATGCTCAGAATGACACATCTATGTTGTCACCCTGAGCGAAGCGAAGGGTCTCTGCTCACTTTTGTGACGGGAATTATTGTAACTAAGCACTAGCCCTCTTTCAGCCACCGGGCGGCCTCCTTGGCGTGGTAGGTGATGATGAAGTCCGTCCCCGCCCTCTTGATGGCGGTGAGGACCTCCAGGGCGGCCCTCCTCTCCTCCAGCCAGCCATTTTGGGCGGCGGCCTTCACCATGGCGTATTCCCCGCTGACATTGTAGGCGGCCAGGGGATACGGGAAGTTGTCCCTGGCCTGGGCGATGACATCCAGGTAGGCGAGAGCGGGCTTGACCAGGATGATATCGGCCCCCTCCATCACATCCTGCTCAATCTCCCTCATGGCCTCCCGGACATTGGCGGGGTCCATCTGGTAGCCCCGGCGGTGGCCGAACTTGGGGGCGGACTCCACCGCCTCGCGGAAGGGCTCAAAGAAGGCGGAGGCGTATTTGGCGGAATAGGCCATGATGGGGATATGGGAGAAGCCCTGCTCATCCAGCCTCTCCCGGATAGAGGCCACCTGCCCGTCCATCATGGCGGAGGGGGCCACGATATCAGCCCTGGCCTCGGCCTGGGAGAGGGCAGCGCGGGCCAGGAGCTCCAGAGTGCGATCGTTGTCCACCTCCCCCCCTGTCACCACCCCGCAGTGGCCGTGGGTAGTATATTCACAGAGGCAGACATCGGTGATGACCACAAGTTCCGGCACAGTCCCCTTTATCTCCCGTATGGCCTCCTGGACGATGCCCCGGGGGTCACAGGCCTCTGAGCCCTCCTCGTCCTTCCGCGAAGGGATGCCGAAGAGTAGGACAGCCGGGATGCCCAGCTTGTGGGCCTCCTCCGCCTCCTTAGCGGCCATATCAGGGGAGAGGCGGCAGATACCGGGCATGGAGGTAATTTCCTGGCGCTGGGCCCGGCCGGGGACCACAAAGAGGGGATAGACCAGGTCCTGGACGGAGAGCCTGGTCTCCCGGACCAGACCCCGCAGGCCCTGAGTGCGGCGCAGCCTCCGCAGCCTCAGCTGAGGAAAAGTGCTCATCCCGCTCCTTTCTGGCAGTATTCCACCATGGCCCTCACCAGGCCGGGGATGGTGTGTTCCGGGGCTTCTATATCTACCTTCAGGCCCAGCCCCTTGGCGGTGTCGGCGGTCTGGGGGCCGATGCAGGCCACCCGGGCACCGGCCAGGGCCTCCCAGCTCCCCCTCAGGGCCCGGAAGAGGCCCTGGACGGTGGAGGAGCTGGTGAAGGCGACCATGTCTATCCCCTTTATTTTCTTCTTGATGTCCCTTTCTTTTGTGAGGCGGGTCCGGTAGGCCACCGCCTGGTCCACCCTGGCCCCCAGGGCCCGGAGCCCTTCCCCCAGCCCCTCCCCCGCAAGGTTGGTGCGGGGGAGGAGGACGCGGGTACCCTTCAGGTCCTGGGAGGCCATCTCCCTGGCGATGCCCTCGGTGGAATACTCCCGGGGGACCAGGTCCGCGCGGAGGCCATAGGGTTTCAGGGACTCTCCCGTGGCGGGGCCGATGGCCAGGAGGCGGGCCTGGCCCAGGGCCCGGGCGTCCTTTCCCCGGGCGAAGAGTCTCTCAAAGAAGGCCTCTATCCCCTTCGGGCTGGTAAAGACCACCCAGTCGTATTCCCCCAGCCTGTCCAGGGCCCTGTCCAGGCGCGGGCTGGGGGCAGAATAGGTCTCTATGGTGGGGACCTCCACTGGCTGGGCACCCTCCCGGGCCAGGAGGGCGGAGAGGCGGCTAGCCTCAGTGGTGGGCCGTGTGACCAGCACCCTTTTCCCCAGGAGGGGCTTCTTTTCAAACCAGGAAAGGAGGGGGCGCAGGCTCACCACCTCTCCAACCACCAGCACCGCCGGGGGGGCCAGCTTTTCCTCCTTGGTCCTGGCGGCGATGTCCTGTAATGTGGCCGTAATAGTTCTCTGCTGAGGGCGGGTCCCCCACTGGATGAGGGCGGCGGGGGTGGTGGGGGGTCGGCCGTGGCGGATGAGCTCCCGGGCAATCCTGGACAGGTTCTCCACCCCCATGAGGAAGACCAGGGTATCCGCCCCCCCAGCCAGCCGGGCCCAGTCCAGGCGTTCCTTTTCCTCCCCGGGTTGCCCGGTGATGACGGCGAAGGAGGAGGCAAACTGGCGGTGGGTTACCGGGATGCCGGCATAGGCAGGGGCGGCTACGGCAGAGGAGACGCCGGGGACCACCTCAAAGGGGACCCCGGCCCGGGCCAGGGCCTCCGCCTCCTCCCCACCCCTCCCCAGGACAAAGGGGTCTCCCCCTTTAAGCCGGACCACGAGTTTCCCCTCCCGGGCCTTCTCTATGAGGGTCCGGTTTATCTCCTCTTGGTCAAAGGCCCTTACCCCGCGGGCCTTTCCCGCATAGATAAGCTCCGCCCCTTTAGGGGGGCACTTCAGCAGGTCCTTTGCCACCAGGCGATCATAGACCACCACCTGGGCATGATGGAGGAGCTGGAGGCCCTTGAAAGTGATAAGCCCCGGGTCCCCCGGCCCCGCCCCTACAAGATACACCTTCCCTGTTTCCATCAGAGGGCCACCTCCTTCAAGATTTCCCCTGCCCCCTGCTCCAGGAGCTTCTGGGCCAATGCCCGGCCGGTGGCCTCGGGGTTTTCCCCCTCGGCCTTGTCCCGGAGCACCCTTTCCCCGGTGGGGGAGGCCACCAGCCCCTGGAGGAGGAGGCGTTGGCCAGCCATCTCCCCCAGGGCGGCGATGGGGTAATGACAACCGCCCCCCAGGGCCTCCAGGAAGGCCCTTTCTGCTGTGATGGCCAGGCGGGTGGGGGGGTGGTCCAGGGCGGCCAGCATCTCCGCCAGTTCCGCATCCCCCTCCCTCATCTCCACTGCCAGGGCCCCCTGCCCCACCGAGGGCAGGCAAATCTCCGGCGGGATAAACTGGCTAATCCTATCCCCCCAGCCCAGGCGGAGGAGCCCCGCCGCCGCCACCACCGCCGTCTCCACCATGCCGGAGGCCACCTTCCTCAGCCGGGTGTCCATGTTGCCCCTCATTTCCACCAGGGCCAGGTCGGGGCGGAAGGCTTTTAGCTGGGCGGAGCGGCGGGGGCTGGAGGTCCCCACCCTGGCCCCGGGGGGCAGCCCGTCCAGGGACAGGCCCTCCCGGGATACCAGGGCATCCCTGGGGTCCAGACGGCGGGTGATGCAGGCCACGGTGATGCCGGGATTGGGCTCGGTGGGCAGGTCCTTGAAGCTGTGGACGGCCATATCCACCTCCCCCCGCCGGAGGGCCTCCTGGACCTCCTTGACAAAGACCCCTTTCCCCCCTATCCGGGACAGGGGCACATCCCGCAGTATGTCCCCCCGGGTCTCTATCTTTCTGATGCTGAACTCCCGGCGAGGATAGAGGGCCTGAAGGCCTTCCAGCACCTCCTGGGTCTGGGTCAGGGCCAGCAGGCTTCCCCGGGAGCCCAGGACGAGGGGCCTATTCAGGGGGCTTTTCCTCCAGGCCGAAGAGCTCAAGGGCGGCCTGGCGGAGGCCCGGGTCCCGCTTGAGCCTGGTGATGGTGGGGTGGAGGAGCTTGTTCAGGATGGCCTTGGTGAGCCGGTCCACCCTCTCCCGGCCATGGGGCGGGAGGCCCAGGGCCTTGAGGCTCTTCTCAACTTCCCTCTGCCGGATGGCCTCGGCCTTCTCCCTCAGGGCGACGATGGCGGGGACGGCCTCCTGGGCCCGCCACCAGCGTTTGGCCCTCCCTATCTCCTCCTCCACGATGGCCTCCACCCTCTTGACCTCCCTCTGCCGCTCCTCCAGGCCTACCTGGGAGATGGCCTGGAGGTCGTCTATGTTATATAGGGAGACCCCGGGTATGCCTTTCACGCCGGGGTCAATGTCCCTGGGCACGGCGATATCAATGAGCAGGAGGGGCCGCTGGGGCCTTCCCGCCATGGACTCCGCTACCTGGGAGGGGCCCAGGATGAAGCCGGGGGCCCCGGTGCTGCTGATAACAATATCCGATGCGGCCATGACCCGGGGGAGCTGGGAGAAGGGAACGGCCTGGCCACCCAGAGTGCGGGCCAGGGCCTGGGCCCGAGAATAGGTCCGGTTGGTGACCATCACCTGGCCCGCTCCGCATCCCTTCACTATCTTGCCGGTGAGCTTCCCCGTCTCCCCGGCGCTGATGATGATGATGTTACAGGGGGCCAGGTCCCCCAGGAGCTTGCGGGCCAGGAGGACAGCCACATGGCTCACCGAGACTGGGTAGTGGGAGATGAGGGTCTCACGCCTTGCCCTCTTGCCCACCATGAGGGCATGGCGGAAGAGGCGGGAGAGGGGCCGGGGGCAGGAGCGGGCCGCCAGGGCCAGGTCCAGGGCCTGGCGCACCTGCCCCTGAATCTGGTCTTCCCCCAGGACCATGGAGTCCACCCCCGCCGTCACCCGGAAAAGGTGGCGCATGGCCTCCTCCTGGGTGTAGCTATATGTATACGGGGAGAAGTTTCCCAGCTCCCGCCCACGCTGGGAGCTGAGGAAGTCCTCCAGTTCCTGCGGGGAGAGGGATGAATCGGTCCCCAGGGCGTAGACCTCACTGCGGTTGCAGGTGGAGAGGATTACCCCCCCCAGGATATGCCGGGGCAGGGAGCGGAGGGCGGACTTCACCGCCTCGGGGGTGAGGGCTGCCCTCTCCCGCACCTCCAGGGGGGCTGTCTTGTGGCTGAGGCCAACGGCAAGCAGGAACAAGCCTATATCCTCATGGCCCGGGAAAGGGTGTCTCGGGCCTCCTCCCTTTTCCCCTGGCGCAGGAGCTCCAGGGCAGGCCCGAGGGACTGGCGCAGGGCCTCCAGGGTGCGCCCCTGGGCCTTTGGCCGTAGCTCCGCCAGGAGCTCCAGGAGGGGGCCATACTCCTCCCCGAACTCCTCCTCCAGCTCCTCCCGCAGGTAGCGGGCCAGGGCAGGGCTCAGGCCACTGGTGGAGATGGCCAGGATAAGGCCCCCCCGGCGGACCACCGAGGGTACGATGAAACTGCACTCTTTGGGGCTGTCCACCACATTCACCAGCAGGCCCCTTTCCCCGGCCTCCCGGGCGACCCGGGCGTTCACCTCCCGCCGTGAGGCGGCGGAGATAACCAGGGCCACCCCATCCAGGTCCTGGCCCTGGTATTCCCTGGGGACCAGCTCCACCACCCCTTCTTTCCCCAGGGCTTCAAGCCTGGGGGTGAAGCGGGGGGCTACCACCCTCACCCGGGCCCCCGCCTCCAGGAGGGAGACGGCCTTCCTTTCGGCCACCACCCCACCCCCCACCACCAGGCAAGGCCGGCCCTCCAGCTTGAGCACAATCGGATAGTAAGACATGGCTACCAGAAATATCTCGCGTTCTCTTTCTTGAACTCCCTGGTGCTGAACAGGACAAGATAATCGTCCGTTCCGCTCTCCCTGGAGAGGTGCCGGGCCAGGGCCAGGCACTCCTCCCGGGAGGGGGCATGGGTCATGGTATAGAGGCTGTATTGCCAGTGGGGATATGCCGGGCGCTGGTAGCAGTGGCTCACCTGGGGGAGGACGGCAAAGTGCCTCCCCACCGTCCCCAGCTTTGCCTCTGGCACGGCCCAGCAGCCGAGGGCATTGGCGGAAAAGCCCATCTTGCGGTGCCAGAGGAGGGCGGCATAGCGGCGCATGGCCCCCTTCTCCTTGAGCCTCCGGGCCTGGGCCAGGAGGACTCTTTCCTCCAGGCCCGCCCTTTCGGCCAGGGCTGCGAAGGGCTCCTCTTCCAGCGGCAGGTCCTGCTGGAGTGCCCGCACTGCAAGTTTCACTTGCTCAGAAAGGCGAAGGGGCCGGGCCGAGTCCCCAGCCTCCACGGGCAGGGTCTGGCCGGAGGGGGAGAAGAGGACGCCTATCTTGAAGACCTGTAATGTTGGCAGGAAGAGAGTGTCCTCCGCCCCGGCGGCCTCTCCCAGGCGGAGGGCCTCGGCCCGGAGGTCCTGCTCCCCGGGGAGGGCGAGGGTGAACCAGAGGTCATAGTCATGTTCCCGGGCGTAGTTGTGGCTCACCCCGGGGTGGGGGTTGATAGCCCGGGCCGCCTCCTCCAGCCCCTGCGGCCGGACCTTCAGGGCCACCAGGGCGGTCTTGTATCCCAGGGCCCGGGCCTGAAAGATGCCGGCAATTTCTCGGACCAGCCCCTCCTCCTTGAGCCGGCGTACCCGTTCCAGGACATCATTCATACCAAGCTCCCGGCCCAGGGCCTGGAAGGGCCTCCTCACCAGGGGGACACCCCGCTGGAGGCGCTCCAGAAGCTTCTCGTCCATGCCGTCCCGCCTCATCCTCCATCCGGCTGATAGATACAGCTTGGGTCGGCTTCCAGGTAGTCGCCGGTCAGGGCATAGGCCCGGGCCCGGGAGCCGCCGCAGGTGGTGCGGTACTTGCAGACACCGCACTTCCCCTTGAGCCGCTCCGGGTCCCTCAGGTCCCGGAAGATGGGCGAATCCCGGTAGAGCTGGGCCAGGGGCGTCACCCTCACATTCCCCGCGCAGAGGGGGAGGAAGCCGGAGGGGTTGACCTCCCCGATGTGGGAGACGAAGAGACAGCCCCGGCCATCGTTTACCCAGGCGCGGTTATTCCCTCCCTGCTGAAGCACCACCCGGCGGTAGGCCTCGGCGGCGGTAGTCTTTATCTCAAAGGGGGCCTCCCGGGAGAGGCGGTAGAGCCAGCGATAGACCTCCTCGTGCTCCTGAGGCAAAATCCCGTCCTCTTTCTGGGCCCGGCCCGTGGGCACCAGGAAGAAGAGGTCCCACAGCATTGCCCCGGAGGCCGCCACAAATGTGGCCAGGGCAGGGAGGTCATGGAGGTTATGGCGGGTCAGGGTGGTGCTGACCTGGAAGGGAAGGCCTGCCTCCTTCACCCTGTCCATGGCTTTCAGGGTCTGCTGGAAGGAGCCGGCCATCCCCCGGAAGCCGTCGTGGACCTGGTGGGTGGAGCCATCCAGGCTGATGGAGAGGCGCCCCGCCCCCAGGGCCCTGGCCCTTTCCAGGAAGTCCTTGCTCAGGCGGGAGGTGGCGCTGGGGGCCAGGGAGACCCGCAGGCCCCGCCCCACCCCGTAGGCGATGAGCTCCAGGAGGTCGGGGCGGGCCATGGCGTCCCCACCGGTCAGGATGAGAAGGGGGGTGCCCATGGCTTTTACCTGGTCTATGAGGTCCCTGCCCTCCTGGGTGGTGAGCTCCAGGGGGTGGCGCTGGGGCTGGGCCACCGCCCGGCAGTGGCGGCAGGCCAGGGGACAGGCCTTCGTCAACTCCCAGAAGACCAGGACGGGGGAGTCCCTCTCAGGCAAGGCCTATCTCCTCGTCGCTGAGGTAGCAGGCGGGGTCGGGGGCCCATATATCGCCATGGACCGCCTCCGCCCGGACCCGGAAGTTGCCCCCGCAGAGCTCCTGGTAGCGGCAGAGGCCACAGCGCCCGGTGAGGTGTTTCCTCCGCTCCCTGAGGGACTGGAGGAGGGGCTGGGAGGGGTCTTCCCATATCCGGGAAAAGGGCCTCTCCTTCAAATTACCCAGGGAATAATGCCTCCAGAACTGGTCGGGGTGGACCCCTCCCCTCTCATCTATGGCCCCGATGCCCACCCCTGAGCTGTTCCCCCCGTTCTTTAAGAGTTCCCGGTAGATATCTTCCGCCCTGCCCGGCTCACCCTCCCGGAGCCTGAGGTAGAGATAGACGCTGTCGGCGTGGTTGTCCACCGTCATGACCTCCCGCATCCCGTTCCTGTTCAGCTCCCGGGTGCGCTGGAAGATGAGGTCCATGAGGTCCCGGGTCTCCTGTGGCCCCAGGTCCCAGTCCTTTAGCTTTGAGCCCCGCCCGGAATACACCAGGTGATAGAAACACAGGCGGTCAATCCCTTCATCCCTGACAAGGTCGAAGATGGCGGGGACCTGGGGGGCATTGTGGCGGGTGAGGGTGAAGCGCACCCCCGTCCTTATCCCCGCCTCTCGTATATGCCCCAGCCCCTGGAGGGCCTCCCGGAAGGCCCCCTTTTTCCCGCGGAAGCGGTCATGGGCCTCCTCCAGCCCGTCCAGGCTCACCCCCACGTAGGAAACCCCGGCTTTCTTCAGGGCCGAGGCCATCTCCCCGGTGATGAGGGTGCCATTGGTGGAGATTACCGCCTTCATTCCCCTTTGAGTGGCATGGGCCACCAGCTCCAGGAGGTCCTCCCTGATAGTGGGTTCCCCCCCCGAGAAGAGGACGACCGGGACGCCGTAGCTGGCCAGGTCTTCCAGCAGGGCCTTGCCCTCGGCCGTACTCAGTTCTCCCTCTGTCCTCTCCCTGGCCTCGGCATAGCAGTGGAGGCAGTGGAGGTTACAGCGCTGGGTGAGGTTCCACACCACCACCGGGCGGCGGTGCCGGGCCGGGCCGTAGCGCAGGGAGTCGCCTGGCATGGGAAGCCCCAGCAGGAGACGGGTTACAGATAGCATCAGGGGACCTCCTTTTGATAGGCCTCGACCAGGGAAAGAAGGACCCGGTCCATCAGCCCGATTACCCGAGGAAAGGCCTCAAGGGCCCTCCTGTTGACCGGCTGGCGGTCCCGAAGCACCTCCAGGGCGCTATCCACAATGCCGCTGCGGTAAAGGGTGAAGACCTCCAGGGCCTCCGGGAGGGGCAGGCCCAGCCCCCCAAGGTGCCGGCCGTATTCCTCCCCCAGGG
Organism: Chloroflexota bacterium; assembly: GCA_018825785.1. Taxonomy (NCBI): domain Bacteria; kingdom Bacillati; phylum Chloroflexota; species Chloroflexota bacterium. The sequence goes on from JAHKAY010000029.1 coordinate 41,109, forward strand.
CCCGGGCCTCTTCCAGCAAGGCCTCCCGGCGGGAGGGGTGGGTAATATGGAGGACAAGGAGCTCAACCAGCCTTCTCCCCCTCTCCCTGAACTGGAGGCGTTGCTCTTCTCCCAGGGCCCCATACCAGGGCCTGGCCAAGAAGTATTGGCGGGCCATCCCCTGCTGGAGGGCGCGTTCTTCTATCCGGGCCACCAGGCCTTTCACTCCCTGGGCCTTGTGATGGCTCCGCAGAAAGGCTTCCAGGTCCGCCTCCTCATACCGGCGGTGGCCACCCGGGGTGACAAAGGCCTTTACCATGCCCTCATCGGTCCAATGACGGAGGGTGGTCTGGCTTACCCCCAGGAACAGACTCGCCTGGCCCAGGGTCAGCCTCTTTCCCCCCTTCATTCTATACCCAGACCGCAGCTCTCAAATACCATAGGAATCTATTAAAATCCGCACAATGTAAACGATTGTAACAGAAAAGGGCGGAGGGTGCAAGGGCCTTTTTGAGGGTTTTAGCGGATGGTCAGCTCTTCCTCCGTGACCCGGCCCTGCCGGATAAAGAAGGCCCGGACCTGGGGGGCCTTGGGGTCCTGGAGGGAGATGATGAAGTACAGGGCGTCGGGCCAGAAGCCCAGCTCGACATCGGTGGCCGAGGGGTGGGCCTGGGTATGGGTATGGGAATGGTAGATGCCCAGAAGCTCCCACCCTTGCTTTTCTATCTCCTGGAGTAGCTGATAGAGCTCTTTGGGGTCCAGGCTGTAGCGTATGGGGCTCTTCAGTGCGTTGCGGGCGGTATAGACCCTCAGGACCTTGTGGTCCTTCCCCGCCAGGAGGCCGCAGCATTCGTCCGGGGCCTCCCGGCGAGCATGGTCTATCATTTCCTGGGCGAAGCCCTTCTCCAAAAGGAACAAGTTAGTTACCCCGCTCAATTATAGCGCGGAAGCAGTTGCCCTGGGACCTCCATCCGGAGGGAATATGGTGGCCACCCGCCTGGCGACCTTGAGCATGGCATTGCCGGTGACGATAGCCTTGGCCGTGAACTTGGGCCTCTGGTAGACCCTGCGCATGGGCTCCACCTTGAACTGACGGTCAATAAAGGCAGTAGCTGGGTTCGCTTCTCCGCAGAATATTTGCCTTGCCAGGCTGTAGCTGCTGGAGACCATGAAATCATGCTTGTCCCCGGGGACCTCTGTGCCCAGCCACAAGCGCCTCACGGTCCCCTTCTCCAGATGGACAAGGACAACCAGTTGGGGGCCGCCATGTATCTCCCTGAGGCTTTGGGGAAGCTCCGTGACCACATATATCAAAATCAGGCTGAAACTCTGCGCCAGTTTCCCAAAGCTCTTGTCGGTGCCTCTGGCGGCCTGGATCGCTCTAACTGCCTCGTGCACCCATTCCGGCGACAGAAAAAGATACTCCTCCTTCATAGCTGTTTTCCCTCCCCTTACACATAGATGACAGAGCTGTCAGCCATGTCTTCTGAGACAAACCTGACCACACTGCGGACCTCGTCCACTTCCTCCACCAACTCACCAAAAACGATGTTGTGCAGGTCCATAGCTGCGGGGCAGGCATAGACCCTGCCTCCCAGCTTCTTGAGGTCATCCAGCAGTTCCGAGACCGGGGAAACGCTGCCCTTCTCAATCCCCGCCTTGACCCGCTCTCTTATCCAGCCTCCGGTTTCATCGCCCAATTCGTCGGTAAGGCCTCTCTTCAGCCGGATAACCGCCCCGTGGCCGAAAAGGACGCGGACGTCCTTACCCATGGCGGCTGCTGCGGCTGCCACGCCCAGGGCGAAGGCAACGCGTTCATATGAGGCGCTGTTGATTATGAAGGCCAGTTTATCCCCGGGTTTCGTCATGAGGCCCGTCTCGGTTGGGTACTATGCCTTCCTGGTCCTGACATTCTGTGCCCATTCCAGCAAAGGCAGCCCCACCTTTCGGACGGCCTCAAAGTGCTTGCCCATCGCCTCAACTTCCGTGCTGGTAAGCCTTTCCGAGAACAGGGTTAGCCCCTCGCATTCAATGGGGTGAGGCAGAATCTCGCTCCGGACCAGAGCCACGACCTTTTTGGCCTCAGCTTCTGTTATCTCACCCTTGCCCAGGATTTGCGCCAGCTGCCTGGCGGCCCGGACGATTCGGTCGTGAACGCCGAAGAGATATTCCTTGTATTCCGGCCCGTAGAACCTCTCCAGGGTGGGGTAGAAACTCTCCTCCTCCCACTGGAAGTGGGGTCCGCCAAGCTTGTCAAGGCGTAGCAGCAACTCCAGGGCTTTGGCGGCGTCACGACGGCTTGCGGCCACAATGATGTCCAGGAGGATGTCTCTCACCTTGGTGTGGTCAGCCTTTAGCTCCGCGATTGCATCCAGTCTTGCCATTGTCCTCTACCTCCCTCTTTCCGTTGTTGACGGAATAGCATGCTCTGAGCGTGTCTTCCGCTTGGCCTCACCTCCTCAGGAATCGCCTCCCCGCTTGATCAAGACGCGGAAAAAGCTGTCCTGGGGGACCACCCGGACAATCCGGTGGCCTTCGCCGGCGGCGGAGCGGGGTACATTGCGGATGGGCTCCCCATCATCCAGCCAGACCTCAATCACATCCCCCGGCTCCAGCTCCTCTAGGGCCAGTTTGGTCTTGACCCAGTTCATGGGGCAGATGCAACCCCTCAGGTCCAGCGTCTTCAAGCTTCCGCCTCCGGGTCCCAGGTGTGGAGCACCCGGTACTCTATCCCTTTTGGCCGGGAGCCGGCGCGGTCCCAGTCTTGGACGGTAGTGAACTCGGGGAGGGCTTCCTTCTTGAGCCTCTCCAGGCCCAGCCGGTCTATGGCGGTGCCGAAGCGCTCCCCCTTCTTGGCGTTCCGCTGGTACCAGGCCACACAGCGCTCTATGACCTTGAAGGTGTCATCATCACTGACGAAGTCGGCCACCCGGTTGGACCAGCGGGGGAAGCGGCCGTGCTTGCCCCCCACATAGACGGCATGGCCCACCCTCCCCACCACCCAGGCCAGGGTGGGACAGCAGTAGACGCACTCCCCGCAGTGGGTACAGCGCTCCTCAATCCACCTGGGCAAGTTGGTCTCCTCATTCATAACCAGGGCTTCCCCCGCCCGGGAGCGGCAGAGCTGGACGCAGAGGGTGCAACCATTGCACAGCTCCGGGATGAGCTTGGGCTCCACCATGCCGTGGAAGCCCAGGTCGTTCTCCTGGGGGTTGGCACAGCCGATGTTGCAGCCAGAATAGGAGACCTTGAACTTGGCGGGGCAATGGATGCCAAAGTATTTCTCGTCAGCCTGGGCCGCCAGGGCAGGGGCATCCACCCTGCCGTAGGGATTAACCCGGCAGCCCTGGCAGGCGGTTACGGCCCTCACCCGGGGGCCGCAGTTGGCCAGCCTCAGGCCCGAGGCCTCTATCTCCTCCTTTATCCGGTCCAGGTCCTCCCCCTTCACATAGGGGACCTCCACGGACTGCTGGAAGGTGAAATGGCAGTAGCCCCGGCCGTATTTCTTGGCCAGCTCCGCCGCCCGGATTAGCTTGTCTGCCTCCAGGTTTCCCCCCGGAACCCTGAGCCGGACCACGAAGTATTCCCGCTCGGTCTGGCGGATAATCCCTGTGGCCTTCAGGCCACGGACATCCAGCGCCTTCAAGCCTTCCTCCTTCTCCTTTTCATTTGCCCTTTGCTGACGACTGGGCAGAGGAGGAGACCTTCAGGGGTCGGGTATGGATGCCGCACTCGCCGCCGCACTTGCTGGTGCCCGCCCAGCGGCCGGCCCGCTCGCTGGCACCGGCGGTAATCCGGGTGCACACCACGCAGCCCAGGGAACGGTAGCCAAGGGCATATAGCGGGTTAACGGGGACCTGGTTGAGGGCGAGATACTGCCATACCTCTCGCTCGTGCCACAGGAGGATGGGATTGAGCTTGATAAGGCCCTTGTCCCGCTCCTCAATTTCCCGGTAGTCGGTGCGGGTGCGTCCTTCCGTGCAGCGCAGCCCGGTTACCCAGCAGGCCACATTCATCTCTTCCAGGGCCCACCGCGTCGGCGTTACCTTGAGGATGTCACAGCAACGGTCCGGGTCAAAGCGATAGAGCTCATCAGGGAGGGGCTCGTCGTTGCGGAAGACCCGGAGTTCGGGGAACCGGGCCACTTCCTCCTCCATGAACCTGACGGTCTCTGGTGGCTTGAAACGGGTGGTAATAATGAACCCGCGGATGTCCGGCGAAACACGCTTGGCCAGGTGCCACACGGCAATGGAGTCCTTGCCCAGGCTATTGGCTACCACCAGGCGGTCGCCAAACTCCTGGTAGGCCTCTCTGATAAGTCCCAGGGAGCGGTCCACCTTCTGGGCGAAGTTGAGATTTTCCACGAGGTACCATAGCTCTTCCGAGCTCAGGTTCTGCATCTTCATTCTTTCTTTCCTCCCCCCGTTGCCAGATAGTTTCTTTCAGGCCAAGAGCCAGCCCACTACTCTCACATTCAAGGCTATGAGGAGCGAGCCCACCAGAAAGGCGAGAGCTTTGGGTGAAATGCCGCGGCAGATATAGGCGGCCAGGGGTGCCACCATGATGCCCCCGGCAGCCAGGGCCAGCACCAGGCCGATGGGGAACTGGTCCAGCCCTATCCTTAGAAGGATGGTGACCGCCACCGTAACAGCCACGAAGAACTCGGCGAGGTTCACTGTGCCTATGGCATGGCGGGGCTGCCCTTTCTCCAGGAGCAGGACGCCTGATGTGGCTATGGGGCCATAGGCGCCACTGAAGCCGTTGACCAGGGCAGCCAGGAACCCTAAGGCGCCCAGCTTGGCCTTGGAATTATTCCTGGCGTTTTCCGCAAGCAACTGCCATTTCCCTCTGGGGCACTGTTTGCATTTTTCACCTTGCGCCTCAGCGCAGGGAACCTGCCAGCGCAGGGCGCGCCAGACAATGAGGAGCCCCATGACCAGCAACAGGACGCTCACCACGGGCTTGGCTGTTTGCGACGATATGGAGGTCAGCAGATAGCCCCCCAGAAAACCGCCTAACACCCCGCTCAATGCCAGGGGCAGAAGCCAGTCCCGGCGCACGTTGCCCAGGCCCCAGTGGGACAGTCCCGAGGCCAGCCCGGTAATAATCTTTGCAGCGTTGACTGTTGCCACTGCCACGGCAGGAGCAAAGCCTGTGGCCACCATCAGGGAAGCGGAGAAGACCCCAAACCCCATGCCCAGGCTACCATCCACCAGCTGGGCCACCGCCCCGATACCAGCCACTCCAAGAAAGACAAGCAGTCCTGTCATCGGCCTGAACCTAGACTCCTGTCTATAACCGAGCCCAGCCCAAGGGTGGCCGCCCTACCCTGCGATGACCCTAGAGCCACCAGCCTGCTCACCGACTTCAGTCCCCCCTCGCTTTGTTTAGTTGATTACTAAACAATCATTGTAGCGGTTTCTGTGGATTTGTCAAGGGGGTATTGTAACGCTTATTAACCGCAGGCCGTGCCTGGAGGCGGGGCTCCGGTTCCTCCAGGGGCTCTGCCGGGGGCTGTCCTGGTGAGCCCCTCTGCCTTCGGGTTTGCGGCCGGGGGGGCTCTATAGTTTATTCGTAAAGGTTAGCTTCCGCTACCACCCGATACGGCGGGCAAGATGGAGACTACATCCCCGTCCTTTAGCTGGGTCTCCAGGCCCTTCAAGAAGCCCGCGTCCTCGTCATTGACGAAGATATTGACGAAGGGCCTCATGCTGCCATCAGGCTCCAGGACCCTCTCCTTGAACCCGGGGTAGTCGGCTTCCAGATTGCTCACGAGTTCCCGCAGGTCCTTTCCTTCCGCATTCACAACCCTGGCCCCTCGCATCAACGGTCTCAGGGGGGTAGCCAGATGAACTTCTATCATTTTCAGCTCCTTTCTGGATTCCCGCAGACGGGACAGTCTGGGTTTCTGCGCACTTTCAAGCGCCGAAATCTCATAAATTGGCCATCAGTGAGCACTAGATTGCCATTGGTTGGTTCGCCTATGCCTGTAATCAGCTTCAATGCCTCCATCGTCTGCAGGCTGGCCACGCTGGCGGGTGTAGCGCCCAGGACAGGGAAGGGCTTGACCTCAGGAGGGAGCGAGGGCAGGAGGCACTGCAGACAGGCTGTCTTGCCGGGCATTACGGTCATCAACCTCGCCTCCAGCCCGTAGATAGCGGCGTGGACAAAGGGAATATTCAGCTCAAAGCAGGCCCGGTTCAGGGCAAATCTCGTCTTGAAATTGTCCATACCGTCCATGACCACATCCGAGCCGCTTATCAGCTCCTTAACGTTAGCCTCCGTTATCTCCACTGTCAGACCCTTGATTTGGATTGTCGGGTTTAGCTGACGCAGTTTTTCCACTGCTGAATCAACCTTATGTCTGCCAATGTCCTTATCCCAGTGGAGGACCTGCCTGTTGAGATTGCTCAGTTCCACCTTGTCCTTGTCAATGAGGATAAGCCTACCTACCCCGGCTGCCGCCAGGTAAATAGATAGGGGGCACCCCAATCCTCCCACACCGGCTACCACTATCGTAGCCGATTTCACCTTCTTCTGCCCCTCTTCCCCCCAACCCGGAATCCTCATCTGCCTATCATAGCGTTGAAGCTCTTCGGGTGTCAGTTGGACCATTACTACTCCCCTTTCTTCTTGCCTGTTGCGCTCCGCGGTCACGTTGGACCTCTTCCCCTTGAAGCCTGAGGTTTTACCACCAGGGCTGGGTCTGGACCCGGGGCTCTATCTCCTCCAGGGGGCGGGTCCAGAGCTGGGTGGAGAGGTATTTCCAGCCCCCGTCGGCCAGGAGGGCCACGATGTTGCCCTTCTCTAGTTGCTGGGCCACCTTGAGGGCGCAGGAGATGACGGCTCCGGAGGAGATGCCGGCGAAGATGCCTTCCCTCTCTGTCAGCTCCCGGGTGGCCCGGATGGACTCCCGGGAGTCCACTATTGTCCTCCTGTCCAGGAGGCTTATGTCCAGGATGGGTGGGATGAAGCCCTCCTCCAGGCTCCTCAGGCCCTCGATGGTGTCCCCGGGGTTGGGGGCCACGGCTATCACCCTGGCCCTGGGGTCATGCTCCTTGAGCCTCCTCCCCACCCCCATGAGGGTGCCGCCGGTGCCCAGCCCGGCCACAAAGACATCCACCTGGGGCAGCTCTTCCAGTATCTCTTCAGCGGTGGTCTCGTAGTGCGCCCGGGGGTTGGCGGGGTTGCCGAACTGGTAGGGCATGAAATACCTGGGGTCCCGTGCCATCTCTTCGGCTATCGCTACGGCCCCGTTGGTCCCCTTGTCGGCCGGGGAGAAGACGATCTCCGTCCCGTAGAGCCGGAGTAGCTCTATCCTCTCCTGGCTCACGTTCTCCGGCAGCACCACCGTGAGCTTATAGCCTTTGCGCCGGGCCAGGAAGGCCAGGGAGATGCCGGTATTGCCGCTGGTGGCCTCCAGGATAGCTCCCCCGGGGGCGAGCTTCCCCTGCTGTTCTGCCTCCTCAAGCATATATCTGGCAATCCGGTCCTTGACGCTTCCGGTGGGATTATTCCCCTCCAGCTTGGCAAAGAGCCTCACCCCCTTCTTCAAGGGGAAGCGGGTGAGCTCCACTAGGGGGGTGTGGCCGATTGCGTCCACGATGTCGCGGTAGGGCATGGCTATTTCCTTCTCCGCTCGGCCGTCTCCCCCAGGGAGACATATTTCTCTCCGCTGTCGGGGAGGATGGTGGCCACCCATTTCCCCGGGCCCAGCCTCTTGGCCACCTGGAGGGCGGCGAAGACATTGGCCCCGGAGGAGGGGCCCACGAGCAGGCCCTCCTTTCTGGCCAGGGAGGAGGCCATCTCCTGGGCCTCCTGGTCGCCCACGGCGATGACCTCGTCCAGGATATTCCGGTCCAGGATAGGGGGGACAAAGCTGGCCCCCAGGCCGGGGATGCCGTGGGGGCCGGCCTTCCCCTGAGAGAGGAGGGGAGAGCGGGCGGGCTCCACCCCGATTATCCGCACCCCCTTCAGCTCCTTCTTCAGCACCTGGCCCACCCCGGTGATGGTGCCGCCCGTGCCGATGCCAGCCACAAAGGCGTCTATTCTTCCCCGGGTGGCTCGCAGCAACTCCCGGGCGGTGGAGTGGTGGGCCTGGGGGTTGAGGGGGTTTTCAAAGGCCTTTATCCCGAGGTAGCTGGGATTGTCACCCAGGAGCTCCCCGGCCACCCGCCCCGCACCTGCCATCCCCTCGGCAGCGGGGGTGAGGACCACCTCGGCCCCCAGATAGAGGAGGAGGCGGCGAAGGGAGGGGTTGGCCCCCTCGGGCATGACGATGATGATGCGCAGGCCCTTGGCCCCCCCCACCAGGGCCAGGGAGAGTCCCAGGTTCCCCGCTGTGGCCTCCACAGCGGTATCGCCGGGCCGTAGCCGGCCCCGGGCAAAGGCCTCCTCCAGGATGAACTTGGCGACCCGGTCCTTGATGCTGCCGCTGGGGTTCCGGGACTCCAGCTTGGCCAGGACAATGGCGGGGGGGGCCAGACGGGAGAGGCGGAGGAGGGGGGTCGAGCCGATGAGGTCCAGGAGGCCAGTCTGTGCTCTCATCGAGCGAATTTGTTCATGTGGACTAGATATAGTACATTCCGCCCTCATGGCGGCGCTCCTGCTGGTGGGCCATCTCCCCGATGGAGATTGCGGCCAGGAGCTTCTGGGTGGCCTCATCTATTTGACGCCACACGTCCCTCTGGACACAGAGGGTTGCCTGGACGCAGTCGGAGGGCTGCTCCAGGCAGCGGAGGGACGGGGGGTTGCCCAGGGCCGCCATGACCTCGGCCACGGAGACCTGGGAGGGGTCCCGGGCCAGGACATGGCCCCCCTGCGGCCCCCTCTTGGAGGCGATAAACCCCGCCTTTCGGAGGACGGTCAATATCTGGTCCAGGTAGGGCTCGGGTATGCCCTGGCGCTGGGCAATATCACTGGTCTGGGCCACCCCTTCCGCCTGGGCCAGGTCCACCAGCACCCTTATCCCGTAGTCCACCCGCATGCTTACCTTCATGCCCCACCCCTTTGATTGTTTAGTTTACTACTAAACTTTCTGGTGAATTATAGGCCCTGGGGGGAAATCCGTCAATGGGGTCCCGGGGGAAGGTTTACGGGGCCTGGGGAAAAGGGTATAATTCAGGGCAGTGGAACCGCTGCATGAAGCCTGCGGTGTCTTCGGCATCTTTGCCCCCGGGGAAGATGTAGCGCGGCTTACATATTTTGCCCTCTTTGCCCTCCAGCACCGGGGCCAGGAATCGGCGGGGGTCGCCACCACCGACGGACAGGAGATAAGGGTGGCCACCGGGATGGGGCTGGTCTCCCAGGTCTTTAGGGAGGAGTCCCTGGCCCCCCTCAAGGGCCATATGGCTATAGGCCACACCCGTTATTCCACCATGGGCTCCTGCCGCCCCGATAATGCCCAGCCCCTCCTGGTAGAGGGGCCTCTGGGCCCCCTGGCCCTGGGGCACAACGGCAATCTGGTCAATGCGGAATACCTGCGCCGGGAGCTGGAGGCGGCGGGCCGCACCTTTCGCACCTCCACCGATTCCGAGGTCATCGCCCATCTTGTCCAGTCGGCCCCGGACGGGAACTGGCCCGAGAAGGTCCGCTATGCCATGCGGCGGCTGGAGGGGGCCTATTCCCTGGTCCTCCTCACCCGGGACTGTCTGATGGCGGCAAGGGACCCGATGGGGGTGAGGCCCCTCTGCCTGGGGAGGGTGAACGGGGGCTGGGCGGTGGCCTCCGAGTCCTGCGCCCTGGACCATATCGGGGGCCGTTTCGTCCGGGAGGTGGAGCCGGGAGAAATCGTACTCATCCGTGGGGGGGAATTGGAGAGCTATAGGGAGCCCTCCCCTCGCCGTGCCCTGTGCATCTTTGAATTTATCTACTTCGCCCGCCCCGACAGCCTCATCCAGGGGCGGCTTTTGCATCTGGCCCGCCAGCGGATGGGGGTGGGGCTGGCCCGGGAGCACCCCGTGGAGGCGGACCTGGTGATGGGGGTGCCTGACTCATCGATTGCCGCAGCCATCGGCTATGCCCGGGAGTCGGGGATACCCTTCACCGAAGGCCTCCTCAAAAACCGCTATGTAGGCCGCACTTTCATTGAGCCCGACCAGCGGCTGAGGGAGTTGGGGGTGAAGCTGAAGTTCAACCCCCTCCCCGAGGTCCTGGAGGGAAAGCGGCTGGTGGTGGTGGACGACAGCATTGTCCGGGGGACCACCACCCCCCGGGTGGTGGCTTTGCTCCGGCGGGCGGGGGTAAAGGAGGTGCATCTGCGCATCTGCGCTCCACCCATCCGCTACCCCTGTTTCTTCGGCGTGGACATGGCCCGCCGCTTTGAGCTCATCGCCGCCCAGAAGACCATCCCCCAGATATGCCAGCAGTTAGGGGCGGACTCCCTGGGATACCTCTCCATTGAGGGACTCCTCCGGGCGGTGGACCTGCCCCGGGAGATGTTCTGCCTGGCCTGTTTCACCGGGGAATATCCTATCCCGGTCCAGATGGAGATGGACAAGCTGGCCCTGGAGACTCTGGAGACAGGAAGGCGTTGAGCGAGAGTTACGCCTCGGCCGGGGTGGACATCCCGGCGGCCGGCAGGCTCAAGAAGTTCATGGCCCGGCTGGCCCCCACTACCTTTGGCCCCCAGGTGCTTGCTGGGCCAGGCCCTTTCGCCGGACTCTTTGCCCTCCGCGGCTTCAGGGAACCGGTCCTGGTGGCCAGCTGTGACGGGGTGGGGACCAAGGTGAAGGTAGCTTCCCTTCTGGACCGCTACGATACCCTGGGCTACGACCTGGTCCACCACTCGGTGAACGATATCCTCACCCTGGGGGCGGAGCCCCTCTTTCTCCTGGACTACATCGCCATGGGGAAGCTGGAGCCGGCCAGGATTGAGAGGCTCTTCCAGGGCCTAGTGGCGGCCTGCAAAGGGGTGGGGGTGGCCCTCCTGGGCGGGGAGACCGCGGAGATGCCGGGGGTCTATCAGGAGGGGGAGATGGACCTGGTGGGCTTTATCCTGGGGGTGGTGGAAAGGGACAGGGTTATCTCCGGCCGGGATATCCGGGCCGGAGACTGGCTCCTGGGCCTGGCCTCCTCGGGCCTCCATACCAACGGCTACTCTCTGGCCCGGAAGGTCTTCCGGCTGGAGGAGGAGCCAGCGGTGCTGAGAAAGGCCTTTCCCCCGCTGGAGCGGACCCTGGGGGAGGCCCTCCTGGAGCCCCACCGCTGCTATTATGACAGCCTGAAATCTTTGCTCCCCCGCGTGAAGGCCCTGGCCCACATTACGGGGGGTGGTTTTGAGGGAAACATCCCCCGGGTATTGCCTCGGGGGCTGGGGGCCAGGATAATAGGGGGGAGCTGGGAGGTGCCGGCCATCTTCGGCCTTATCCAGAGACAGGGCGCGGTGCCGGAGGCGGAGATGTACCGGGTCTTCAATATGGGGGTGGGGATGGTGGTGGTGGCCTCCCCGGAGGAAGGTCCCTCTCTCCTCCAGTCCATCCCCGGGGCCAGGCACATTGGGGAGATTATTGCCGGGAAGGGAGTTGAGATAGTTTGAGAGCCATTGTCTCGGTCCACAACAAGGAAGGCGTCGGCCCCTTCGCTCAGGCCCTTCAGGGGCTGGGCTGGGAGGTCTTCAGCACGGGGGGGACGAAGAAGGCCCTGGAGGAGGCCGGGGTGAAGGTGAAGTCCATCTCAGACATCACCGGCTTCCCTGAGATCCTGGACGGGCGGGTGAAGACATTACACCCTAATGTTCACGGGGGCATCCTGGCCCGCCGTGACCTTTCCCGCCACCGGGAAGAACTCAAGAAGCAGGCCATTGAGCCCATTGACCTGGTGGCGGTCAACCTCTACCCCTTCCGGGAGACCGTGGCCCGGGGGGCAGGGCTTGAGGAGGCCCTGGAGAACATTGACATCGGGGGCCCCACCATGCTCCGGGCGGCGGCCAAGAACTTCCCCCATGTCCTGGTGGTGGTGGACCCGCGGGACTACGAGGAGGTCCTGGGGCTGTTGAGGCAGGGGGAGGTCCCCCTGGAAGTAAGGCGGCGCCTGGCCCAGAAGGCGTTTCAGCACGTGGCCGCCTATGATGCCGCCATCGCCGGCTATCTCAGGGTGGAGGGGGGCTTTCCCCAGGAGCTGGTCCTCTCCTTCCGTAAGCTTGCCGACCTGCGCTACGGGGAGAACCCCCACCAGAGGGCGGCCTTCTACGCAGATGAGAGGCCCCTTCCCCCATCCCTGGCCCTGGCCAGAAAGCTGGGGGGAAAGGAGCTTTCCTATAACAACATCCTGGACCTGGACTCGGCCCTGGCGGTGGTGAGGGAGTTTGCCGAGCCGGCCTGCGCAGTTATCAAGCATAATAACCCCTGCGGGCTGGCTGTCCACCCGGACCTGGCCGAGGCCTACAGGAGGGCCCTGGCCGGGGACCCGGTGGCAGCCTTCGGGGGGGTCGTGGCCCTGAACCGCCCCCTGGACCTGGCCACTGCCCAGGAGATGGACAAGACCCACTATGACGGCGTCCTGGCCCCGGACCTCGACCCCCAGGCCCTCGCCCTGCTGGGGCGGAAGAAGGACCTCATCATCCTGGCGGTGGGACCCATTTCCCCGGACGGCGCGGGCTGGGAGCTGAAGAAGGTGTCGGGGGGCCTTCTCGTCCAGGGCCAGGACGGTTTCCTGCCGGAGGAGTTCCGGCCCCGGACGGTGAGCCGCCGCCCCCCAACCCCCCAGGAAATGGAGGACCTCTTCTTTGCCTGGAGGGCCGTAAAGCATATCAAGTCAAATGCCATCGTCCTGGCCCGGGGCCGGGCCCTGGTGGGAATGGGGGCGGGCCAACCCAGCCGGGTGGTGAGCGTGAAGATAGCCCTGGAAAAGGCGGGGGAGAGGGCCAGGGGGAGCGTCCTGGGCTCCGACGCCTTTTTCCCCTTCCCCGATGGGGTGGAGCTGGCGGGGAAGGCGGGGGTGACCGCCGTCATGCAGCCGGGGGGGTCCGTCAGGGATACAGAAGCCATAGAGATGGCCGATGCCTACAATATGGCAATGGTCTTCACCGGCGTCCGCCACTTCCGCCACTGAAGGCGGGGGGTGGTCCAGGTGAAAGTCCAGCCCCGCATCACCGATGTGGACCTGGTCCTCACCTGCTCCCCCGGGGAGGAGCAGGAGGTCTTCAGCCGTATCTTTCGGATAAGCAAGGCCACCGGCTGCCTGGACCATCCCAAGGAGATGCACCCCTGGCTGGAGAAACAGTTCGGCTCCCTGGAGGCCATCACCTGCCAGGAGATAGTGAAGATAGCCAACCTAGTCACCTTTGAAGCGACCCTCTTCAACCGCCTCAGGGCCTCCCGCCCCATCGACCTCAAGACGCGGATGAATGTGGAGAGCCTAATCATAGATACGGGCAAGGATGACCCCTTGGACAACCCTACGAAGCACACGCCGGAGGACCTCTTCGGAAGGGTTAAGGGGAAATTCTCCATCACCGCCAGCAATGTGGCCAAATACGATGCCCTCCATGCCATCGTCATTTTCAATAACCACAACCCCCTGGCCTTCACCCGGGAGGCCCTCCGTGATTACATTGATACCGCCTGGGCCTGGGCCCAGAAGGCCCACCGGTATGACCCTCAGGCCAGGTATTTCTTCTTCATGTGGAACTGCCTGTGGAAGGCCGGGGCCACCCTGGCCCATGGCCATGCCCAGGTGATGCTGGGCCGGGACTGCCACTACGGGAAGATTGAGGGCCTGAGGCGGGCCGCCCTGGCCTATAAGGCCCAGTACGGCTCCAGCTACTTTGATGACCTCTACCGGGCCCACTGCGCCGTGGGCTGTGGCATAGAAAGGGGCGGGGTGAGGGTCTTCTCCTACCTCGCCCCCATCAAGGACAAGGAGGTGATGCTCCTGGGGGCAGACCTGGGCCCCGCCTTCAAGGATGCCCTCTACGATGTCCTGGCCTGCCTGCGGGACAGGATGAATGTCACCGCCTTCAACCTGGGGGTGGCCACCCCGCCCCTGGAGAAGGAGGGGGGGTGGGAGGACTTCCCCGTCCTGGCCCGGGTGGTGGACCGGGGGGACCCCCGCACCACCACCTCCGATATCGGCGCCATGGAACTATATGCCTCCAGCGTCGTCTCCTCCGACCCCCTGGAGGTGGCCCGCCTGCTGCGGGAACATCTCTCCCCCGGGAAGGAGTCCTAGCCGTGCCCAATGTGGTCATAGTGGTGGATATGCTGCGGGGCTTCATAGAGGAGGGCTATCCCCTCTGCTGCGGGAAGGATGCCCGGCGGGTCATCCCCTGCATCCAGCGCCTCCTGGAAAGGGAGCTGAAGCAGGGCTCCAGGGTCATTTTCCTGGCCGACAACCACGACCCCCATGACCTGGAGTTCAAGATGTTCCCCCGGCACTGCGTGGCCGGGACAGAGGAGGCGGAGATAATCACGGAGCTGGCCCGCTACCCGGGGGAGGTGATGCCCAAGAAGCGCTTTTCCGGCTTCTACGGCACCCCCCTGGAACAGAGGCTCAAGGAGCTGAAGCCGGAGAAAATCATTGTGGTCGGTGTCTGCACTGATATCTGTGTGATGCACACGGTGGCCGATGCCCGCAACCGGGACTACCCGGTGGAGGTCCCGGTGGACTGCGTGGCCAGCTTTGATGAGGAAAACCACCGCTTTGCCCTGGACCACATGGAGAAGGTCCTGGGGGCAAATCTGACAAGGGGGTGAGCATGCCTGAGTTTGAAATCCACCCCAGCGTCCTTTCCGGCGAGACGGCGGATATCTATTTTGTCCGCACCCTGGAGGTGCTGAAGAAGGCGGGCCTGAACCCGGTGGCCACCATGGAGGTCTTCCCATCCCGGGGGGGCACGCTCTGCGGCATGGATGAGGTGAAGGCCCTGCTCCAGAAGGTCCTCCCCCCCAAGGCGGAGGTGTGGGGGCTGGGGGAGGGGGAGAGGATGGAAAGAAAAGAGGTGGTCCTGCGCATCAAGGCCCCCTACCAGAGCTACGCCGTCTATGAGACGGCCTATCTGGGCATCCTGGCCCACTGCTCCGCCTGGGCCACCGCTGCCCGGGAGGTGGTGGAGGCAGCCCAGGGCATCCCGGTCATCGGCTTTGGTGCCCGCCATGTCCACCCCCTGGTGGCCGGGCAGCTGGACTACGCCTCCCAGGTGGGGGGCTGTGCCGGTGGCTCCTCGGTCCTAGGGGGCAAGCTCATGGGCCGGCCAGCTATGGGCACCATGCCCCATGCCCTCATCATCTGCTTCGGCGATACGGTGGAGGCCACCCTGGCCTTTGACCGGTATATGCCCCCCGAGGTGCCCCGCATCTCCCTGGTTGACACCTTCAAGGATGAGCCCGAGGAGAGCCTGAGGGTGGCCCAGGCCCTGGGCAAGCGCCTTCAGGGGGTGAGGCTGGATACCCCCACGGAGAGGGGGCGGGTGACCCCGGACCTGGTGAAGGAGACCCGGGCCCGCCTGGACCAGGCGGGCTTCCCCCAAGTGGGGATAGTGGTGAGCGGGGGCCTGGACCCCGAGCGCATCCGCCAGTTCATCGCCCAGGGGGCCCCGGTAACCGCCTTCGGGGTGGGGAGCCATATCTCTTCGGCCCCCCCCATTGACTTCACCGCCGACCTCCACGAGGTGGATGGCCGGCCCATCGCCAAGAGGGGGCGCATCCCCGGCATCACCCCCAACCCCAGGCTGAAAAGGATTATCTAGGCGAAACTCATTTCAGGAAATGTCTGAGAACTATTTGGTTCGTTGCATATTGTGGTAGAGGAATGGAAAGTCTGAAGCTAGGCATCCTGGAGGACCGCGAGGACCCGTTTATTCGGGACCTGATAGCCCATATGGGGGTGGAGGCGGAGTTCCTCAGCTTTGGGGAGGAGGTGGTGGTCCCCTCTCCCCCCTACCGGGTGGTCATAGACCGGGCCAGCTACAGCAATCCCTACCTGAAGGAGATGATGAAGGGGTTGGCCCTGGATGGCTGCTATGTCATCAACAACCCCTTCACCGCCTCGGCCACCAACAAGCTGATGGACATCCGCCTTTCGGCCCATCTGGGAATCCCCGTCCCCCGCACCCTGGTCCTGCCCGACCTGAAGGTGAAGGAGCAATTCCCGGCGATGGTCCGGGAGCCTGTCTGGGAGAGGGTCGCCCGGGAGGTGGGCTTCCCCTGCGTCCTCAAGCCCTTTGACGGCTACGGATGGACAGATGTCTTCGTGGTCAACAGCCCGGAAGAGATGAGGGACCTCTATGGTTCCCAGAACCACATCTTCATTGCCCAGCAGCTCATCTCCTATAGTGTCTATTACCGGGTCTTCTGCATTGACCAGAAGGAGGTGCTTTTCATGCAGTGGGTCCCCCGGCCCCTTGGGGCAGGCGAATACCTCCTCACCGACCCCACGCCCATAGAGGGCCTCAGGGACAAGCTGACTCTCCTGACCACGGAGCTGAACCGGGCCCTGGACCTGGATATCAATGTGCTGGAATGGTGCCTGGACAGGGAGGGCCAGCCCTGGCTTATTGACGCTTTCAACGAGGTGCCGGAGATAAAGAGGGAAAATCTCCCCGAAGAATATTACCGCTGGATTCTGGAGAAACTGGCCGCCTGCGTCCAAGACAAGCTCCAGCACCCGGAGAAGAGGAACCGGGCCGCCCTCGGGCTACCCCTGAACCCCTGAGACTCCGGGGAGCTAGCCTTTTAGCTCCTTCTCCAGCTCCTCTATAAGATGGGTATATTCGTGGTGCTTGTCCTCCCCCAGGCGCTTTTCCACCCCTTCATAGGCCTCCAGGAGCCCCTTCTTGACCCCTTCCGGGAGGATGTTCTCCCCCATGGGGTAGAGAATGTTGTCCTCCTTGGGGATGTGGCTGGCGAGGAGAGCAGCATAGCCCCGAGCGTTCTTGGCCAGTTCACCAGCCGCCACCCAGTCTCCCTTTCCCCAAGCATCCAGGGCCTTGGTCATGCGCCGGACATACTCCCTCCCTTGCTCATGCTCAGAGAGCATCACCGCTACAGGCCCCGCGTGGCGCGGGAGGCCGTGGGCCTCCAGGGCGTGGAAGAGGCAGTCCTCCTCCTTGCCGTGGTGGCAGCGGTCGGCGAAGTTGCGGATGAAGTCCAGGGCCCGGGCAAAGAGGGCAGGGGAGACCTCCTCACTCCTCTCCAACTTCCCTGCGGCCGATTCCAGCACCCGCAACAGGCGTTCAATAAGCCGGTGCTCCTCCATGAGAGTACTGGTAACCTCAATTTTTGTCATTTCCATCGTCTTGCACCTCCACGGGCAATTTTAGGTCCGAGGGGGGGCCTTTTCTGCGACCAAGGTCACAGAGGCGGGCCTTTTCGGGGGCTAGTCCAGGCGAAACCTGAGGTGGAGGACCTGGCGGGTGGTGGGGGTGAGCCGTGCCCTCTGGTCCACTCGGTAGCCCATCACCCAGAGGATGTGGCCGTGGGAGACCACCAGGGGCACCCGCTCCCGCCAGGCCCGTGGCACCTTCTCGTCCACGAAGAAGTCCTGCAGGCTCTTTTCCATATCCATCCCCAGGGGCATAAACCGGTCCCCCGGCTCTCTTGCCCGGACTATTAGCTTTTGCCCGGCGACAGCGGCGTCCAGGAAGGCGCTGAAGGGCTCCTCCCCCGGGACAGGGGGTGCGGGGAGGAGCTCGGCCTCTACCCGCCAGCGGGAGATGCGGGTTGTCCCGGGGATAGCCAGGGGGTGCTCCCCCTCCAGGGGGGGAAGAGGGCAGGGGGCGGGGCCGGGGCCCAACCTCGCCTCCCCGTAGCCCACGGAAAAGGTGAGGCCCCGGGGCAGGTGGAGGACCTTCCCTGGCCGGGGGAGGGTGGAGAGCATCCCTTCCAGATGGACGGCCTGGGCCCCCTGGCCCAGGAGCGCCTCCAGGGCCCGCAGCAGCACCCGGTGCTGGAGGGCGGGGGGAAGGCCCCGGAAGGCCTCCAGGTCCAGATAGAAGCCGTCCCTCTCCCGCACCGCCCGCGCCCAGGCCCTGGAGGTCTCCTCCTCCAGATAGGCCAGGTCCAGGGCCACGGCCCGGGAGAGGCGGAGGAGGGTCTGGCGAAAACTGGGATTGAAGCCCTCAAAGACCGGGAGGAGCCCCCTCAGCCGGCTGCGGGAAAGCTCCGGGGAGATGTTGGAGGGGTCGGCCACGGGTTTCAGGCCTAAAGAGACGCAGTAGGCCTCCGTCTCCTTGCGGGGGACATCCAGGAGGGGTCTGACCACCTTGAGCCCCTTCCAGGAACTGGTGGGGACCATGCCCCGCAGGCCCCGCAGGCCCGCCCCCCGCAGGATATGGAGCAGGACCGTTTCCACCTGGTCGTCGGAGGTATGCCCCACCGCCACCGCCCCTGCCCCCGCCCTCCGGGCGGTGCGGAGGAAGAAATCGTATCGGACCTCCCGGGCGGCCTCCTCCAGGGAGAGGCGTTTTCTTTGCCGGTAGGCCCGCACATCCCGACGGCCCACGGTGAGGGGGATGTCCAGGCCCCGGCAGTGCTCTTCCACCAGGCAGGCCTCCTGGCGGCCCTGGGGGCGAAGGCCGTGGTCCAGATGGGCGGCATGGAGGCGGAGGCCCAGCTCTTCTCTCAGCCCGGCCAGAAGATAGAGAAGGCAGAGGGAATCGGGCCCACCGGAGACCCCCACCAGGACCTGCTCCCCCGGGGAGAAGAGGCCGTGCCTTTTTGTAAAGGCCAGGACCCTGTCTTGCAGGTCCATAGCTACCCCCAGGGGAGGGAGGGGGCGATATCCAGGTCCCTGGGGGCCCGTTCCCCGCGGCCCAGCCGGAAGTAGCCGCAGGCGGCCACCATGGCGGCATTATCGGTGCAGAGACTGAGCGGGGGGATGAGGACGGGGAGGGGGGAGCGGGCCAGGAAGATCTCTCGCAGGAGAGTGTTGGCCGCCACCCCCCCTGCTACCAGGACCGCTTTCACCGGCAGGGAGCGGGCGGTTTCCAGGGTCTTCACCACCAGCATGTCCACCACCGCCTGCTGGAAGCTGGCGGCCAGGTCGGGGACGGGGAGGGGGCCGTCCATCCCCTCCAACATTCGCCTTAAGGCAGCTTTGAGGCCGGAGAAGCTGAAGTCATAGCTCCCCTTAATCCAGGCCCGGGGAAGAGGGAAACGGGCCTCCCCTTGCCGGGCCGCCTTTTCTATGGCCGGGCCTCCCGGGTAGCCCAGGCCCAGGAGCCTGGCCGCCTTGTCCAGGGCCTCTCCGGCGGCATCGTCCCGGGTCCTGCCCAGGGGCTGGATGTCTCCATGGTCCCTCATCAGGACCAGCTCGGTATGGCCCCCGGAGACCAGGAGGGCCAGGGCAGGGAGGGGTGGTGGGTTCCCGGCAAGCCAGAGGGAGTAGAGATGGGCCTCCAGGTGGTTCACCCCCACCAGGGGGAGCTTTCTGGCCAGGGCCAGGGCCTTGGCCAGGCTCATCCCCACCAGAAGGGAGCCGGGCAGGCCCGGCCCGCTGGTGACGGCGATGGCCTCCACCCCCTCAAGCCCCACCCCCGCCTCCCCCAGTGCCCTCTCCAGCACGGGCAGGATGGTGAGGATATGCTGGCGGGAGGCCACCTCGGGGACAATGCCGCCATAGCGGGCGTGGAGATCTACCTGGGAGGCCACGATGCTGGAAAGGATATGCTTTCCGCCTTCCACCGCCGCCGCCGCCGTTTCATCGCAGGAGGTCTCTATACCTAAGACCTTCACAATGTCATTCTATCACCTTCCTTTGACAGTGGGAAACGGCCAATGCTATTATGACCTGGATGTGGAATAACTTCTTCTTGTTTCTCTTGGTTGTGTGCATCGGGCTATCGGCCTTTTTCTCCCTGGTGGAAGCCGCCTTCCTTTCCCTGCCGAGGAGCCGCGTCAGCTACCGGGCCCAGCAGGGCTCCCTGCGGGCGGCCCAGGTGGAGGAGGTGATGCGGCACCCGGAGCGATTCCTGGCCACGGTCCTCTTCGGCAACGACCTGGCCAATACCGCAGCCGGGGTCCTGGGGGCGGCCCTGGCGATGTCCCTTTTGGGGCCCAGCTGGGGGGTGGTGGTGGCCACGGTGGTGATGGCCATCGCCGTCCTCCTCCTGGCTGATGCCATCCCCAAGACCTTCGCCGTGCGCCATGCCGAGGGGGTGGCCCTCTTTACGGTGGGGCTGGTGAGGCTCCTGGAGGGCTGGCTCTCCCCGCTGGTCACCGCCATCAGCTGGGTTGGGGCCCAGGTTACTGGCGGCAAGCCCCTGAAATACCTGACCAGCGAGGAGGAGATACGCTCCATCATCTCGTTGGGGGAGAGGGAGGGGACGGTGGAGAAGGCCGAGGCCCAGATGCTCCACAAGGTCTTTGAGTTCGGGGACCGGCCGGTTAGAGAAGTGATGACCCCCCGCCCCGATATTATCGCCTTGGAGAAGGGAAGCCCGCTGGATAAGCTGTTTGAGACCTATGCCCAGTATCCATACTCCCGCTTCCTGGTGTATGAGGGCTCCCTGGACAATATCGTGGGCCTGGTTACCATTAAAGATGTCCTCATGGGCCAGGCCCAGGGGAACCTGCCCCAGACCATAGATAGCCTTGTCCGGCCCATCCCCTTTGTCCCCTTGACCAAGCCCCTGGGGAGGCTCTTCACGGAGATGCAGGCCTCGGGGGTTCCTATGGTGGCGGTGGTGGATGAATACGGGGGCATTGCCGGCATTGCCACCCTGGGCCGTCTGGTGGAGGAGATTGTGGGGGAGATGAAGGACGAGCTGGCCCTGGAGGAAAAAGAGGTTGAGACCATTGGCGAGAACGCCTTTGAGGTGGATGCCAGCCTGCGGATTGAGGAGGTCAACCAGCAGCTGGGCCTGAGCATCCCCCCGGGGGACTATGAGACCCTGGCGGGGTTTGCCCTTAGCCGGCTGGGCCATGTCCCCCGGGAGGGGGAGCAGTTCAAGTACAACGGCTGGAAGGTACTGGTTGTCCAGGTAAAGGGGCTCAGGATAGAGAAGCTCCTTATCACTAAGGAATAGATGCTGCGCTGGAGGATAAGGTTCTCCCGGGGGGAGGAGCTGAAATACCTTTCCCACCTGGACCTGGTGCGCCTGTGGGAGCGGGGCCTGAGACGGGCAGGGGTGGCCCTGGCCTATTCCCAGGGCTTCAGCCCCCACCCCCATCTCTCTATGGTAGCCCCCCTCCCCCTGGGGTTCACCAGCCGGGGGGAGGTCCTGGAGGTCTATCTCAAGAGGCCTCAGAAGCTCCTGGCTCCCGCCCTGGAACGGGCCCTGCCCCCGGGGATAAAGGTCCTGGGGATGGAGCCGGTGCCCTTGAGTGCCCCCTCCCTCCCCTCCCAGGTCCGCTCTGCCCAATACCGGGTGGAGGTAGCGGGGGACAGGGGGCAGGGGGAGGTAGAAGAGGCCATCCGGGCTTTCCTGCAGAAGGAGAGCCTCCCCTGGCAGCACCGCAGGGACAAAGAGATAAGGCACTATGACCTCCGGGCCCTGGTGCTGGTGCTTGAGGCGGGGGGCTGGGACCCCCAGGGCTATTTCCTTGAGATGAAGCTGGTCTGTTCCCCCCAGGCCAGCGGCCGTCCGGAGCAGGTGGCCCTGGCCCTGGGCCTGAAGCCCCTGGCCGTGGAGCGCCTGGGCCTGGAGCTCGGGCTGTAATATGAGGCTCATCCTGGTCCGGCATGGGGAGACCCCCTGGAACGAGGCGCGCCGGGTCCAGGGGGGAAGGAGCGATATCGGGCTTGGGGAAAGGGGCCTGGCCCAGGTGGAAAGGCTGGCCGTGGCCCTGGCCGGGGAGAATATCCAGGCGGTCTATTCCAGCCCCCTGAAGCGGGCCCTGGCTACCGCCCGGGCCATCGCCCGTCCCCATGGGCTTGAGGTGCGTCCCCTCTCCTCCCTCCGGGAGATAGATGCGGGCCAGGCGGAAGGGCTCCCCGTTGACAGGCTCAAGGAGGACTTTGCCCCTTTCTGGAAGGAGTGGCGGGAGGGCGACGGCCCCATCACCTGGCCGGGGGGGGAATCGGTGGAGCAGGTTGCCCGGCGGGCCTGGGGGGCAATAGCCAGGCTCCGGCGCCGCCACCCTGGTGAGACGGTGGTGGTGGTGGGCCACGCCTTTGTCATCACCTCCATCCTGGTGAGGGCCCTGGGCCTGCCCCCGGGCCACTTCCGCCGCCTACGGGTAGAGGCGGGGAGCGTGTCCGTCCTGGAGCTGAACCAGAAAGGGCCGCTCCATAACCGGCTTCTCCTGCTGAACCATACCTGTCCCATAAGGGAGGATGGACATAGATAGGGAGGGAAAATGATAGCTATCGGTGAAAGCATCCATGTCATCTCGCCCAGGGTGCGGGTGGCCATTGAGGGGAGGGAGGAGACCTTTCTCCAGGAGCTGGCCCTGAAACAGGTGGCGGGCGGGGCCCAGATACTGGACCTGAACATCGGCCCCCAGAAGAAGGCCGGCCCCGAGGTCATGGCCTGGATGGTGGAGATTATCCAGGAGGTGACCGATGTCCGGCTGTCTCTGGATACCACCAATGCCGCCGCCATCGAGGCGGGGCTGAAGGGGGTGAAGAGGAAGGCCCTCATCAACAGCACCGATGCCACCCCTCAGAGGATAGAGGCCCTGATGCCCCTGGCCGCCAAATACAATGCCGGCATTATCGCCCTCACCCTGGCCGCCACCGGCCTGCCCACCACCGCCGATGCCCGGATTCAGCTGGCCTCGGAGTGCATCTTCCCTGCCTGCGAGAGATACGGCCTTCCTATGGAGGACCTCTACCTGGACCCTCTGGTCCTCGCCGTGAACGGGAACCAGGACCAGGCCCAGGCCACCATTGAGGCGGTGCGCTTTTTCAAGCAGATGGCCGACCCTCCCCCCAAGACCGTCTGCGGTCTCTCCAATATTTCCAACGGCGCCCCCAACGAGCTGCGCCCCCTCATCAACCGGGTCTTCCTCCTGATGATGATGGGGGCCGGGCTGGACTCCGCCATCATGGACACCCTGGATGCCGAGACCATGGAGGCCATCAGGGTGGTGGAGGCCAGGGACACCAGCACCCTCAGAGGCCGGCTTCATCTTGCCATCTACGATGCCTACTGCCGGGGGGAGAGCTTTGACCCCTCGGGCTTTGACCCCAAGGACCCCCAGACCCGGGATATTCTCCGCACCGTCCAGATGCTGGAGAACCGGTTCCTCTACGCCCACGGCTACCTCAAGGTCTAGGGCCTTGAAATCTTAAACGGTTCCGTGTAAAATAGGGCCATGAAAAGGCCCTGGACGGCGAAGAAGGTCCGGGAGCTGAGGCAGCACCTGGGGCTCACCCAGGGGGCGATGGCCCAGGAGATGGGGACCCGCCAGCAGACCATCTCGGAGTGGGAAAGAGGGGTATACGTGCCCCGGGGCACCTCCTGCACCCTCCTGAACATCATTGCCGAGAGGGCGGGCTTCAAGTATGAGGCCGCCGGACCCCTAGACCATGACTGAGAAGGAGCTGGCCAGGCGCTGGAGGGGGCTGAGGGGGAGGGAGGTGCTCACCAGCCGGGGGAAGGTGAGGGTGCTCTACCCGGGGAGGGCCAACGGAGGCGGGGGGCCGGACTTCATCGGGGCCGCCCTCCTGGGGGAGAAGGGCATGGTGCGGGGAGATGTGGAGGTGCACCTCTCCTCCCGGGACTGGCGGGCCCACGGCCACCACCGGGACCCCCACTATGATAATGTGGTCCTCCACGTGGTTATGGTGGATGATGCCCCCGGCCCTATCCCTTCCCTGGTCCTGCGCCCCCCGGCGGGGGAGGACCCCCTCCCCTGCCCCCGGAATGCCCCCCCTCCTGTCCTGGTGCGCATGGGGGAAGAGCGCTTTCGGGCCAAGGGGCAGAGGTTGCTGGGGATGGCCGAAGCCCGAGGCCCCGGCCAGGCCCTCTATGAGGGGGTGATGGAGGCCCTGGGCTACTCCCGAAACCAGGGGCCCATGGTGGAACTGGCCCGCCTTCTGCCCCTGGCGGTCCTGGAGGAGGAAGGCCCTTCAGCCCTGGAAGGGAGGCTCCGAGAGGGGGCCGGGAAAATCCCGGGCTGGGAGCTATCAGGGGCAAGGCCCACAAATCACCCCTTGCGATGCTGAACACAATCACGTCTTCCCCCTCAGATTTGCGGTAGCCCTCGCTAACCCCCGCCTGGAGGGCATGCCCCGGTGAATGTTGGGGATCCCATCCCACAGCCCAAGGCTTATCTGGACCCGGAAGAGGTTGAGAAGCTGACAGCCGCTGCCTGCAATCTGAGGGACCGGCTCCTCATCCGCCTCCTGTTCCGCCTGGGATGCCGGGTGTCGGAGGCCCTCGCCCTCAAGGTGCAGGATGTGGACTTCGTCCGGGGCACTGTCACCATAGAGCACCTCAAAGCTCGGATGCGGCTCTCTTGCCCGAGATGTGGAGCCAGGCTGGGCAGAACCCATATTTTCTGCCCGAAGTGCGCTACTGGCGTGCAGGAAGCCCAGCATAGCCAGCACGAGCAACGCCGCATGAGGGCCCTGCCCGTCGATATGGAAACCCTTGAAATGCTCCGGGACTACGTCAGGCGGGACGGCCCCGTCATAAAGGGCGGAAGGCTGCTCATCTTCGGCATCGGGCGTGGACAGGCCTGGCGGGTGGTGAGGGAGGCTGCCCATAGGGCAGGGCTGCCTCCTCTGGCCAACCCGGGGACGGGCCGGGTTGTTGGCGTGAGCCCCCACCGCCTCAGGGACGCCTTTGCAGTTCATGCGGTGAAGCTTGATGATTCCGGCGACGGGCTCAGGCTTCTTCAGGAGCATCTAGGACATGCCAACTTCAACACTACCGCCAGGTATCGGAAGGTGAGCGGTCAGGAGCACCGACGGTGGTATGAGCGTCTATGGAGCGAAAATGACGCAGGTGAACAACTTTCTAGTTGATTATTTTGGCGAATCTAACGCCGCCACCATACTACCCGAATTACTCGACCGCCTGATTGCCCTTGGCGAGAGGGCAAGACAAATTAGCCATACCCTTGACAACAGGGGGCACCGACCGGAGGTAGCGGCAGCGCTAGTAGGATATTTGAAGCGCCAAGCCCATAGATAGGCTGGTGCCTTCTCTTTCTTAACAAGGAGGGCTGGATGAATAAGGAGTGAGGATAATAACGAAATAGCCGGAGGCCAAGGCTAGTCTCCGGTTAAAGAAAAGAAGTAAGAAATACGATGAGGAGGAGATTGAAATGGTTACGTGCGGACTTTGTGGCAAACAAGTCAGGACTGCGCAGGGACTGAGAGGTCATAGAACCTTCGTTCATGGAACTGCCGGTAGTACTCAGCAGCCAGTTGCTCGACTAGCTACTGAGCAGCAAGTGAGTTTACTGGAGGACAGACTCCAGCAGCTCGAACGAGTTACTGGACTACGTGAGGCAGACTCAGGTTTCTCACTGAGTGATACTGAGCCACTCACTGACAGACTAACTAATATTGCTGAGCAGGTGACTAAGCTCGGGGATGCCGTCGGTAAGCTCAGTGACATAGTCAGCAAACTGAGTGGAGACGTAGAACTGGCGAAGGCCGATAGGCTGACGGTAGGCGAATTGAGTCACAAGTTGAAGGAAGCTCAAAACAGCCTTGCTGGTGTTGTTGATAACCGTTGTGATGCCTTCAACAAGAACTTCGAGGTTCACCAGTCTAAGATTGACGGAGTTCAAGGGCTGATTGAAGATCTTGCTGAAGGTCTGAATGAGATCAAGACAAAGCTAACCACACATGGGCACGGCGGTCTGAGTCTAATACCACAGTTGAGCAGTAGACTGCAACAGGTTGGTGAAGAGATAGCGGGGCTGCATCCGGGGGTTGCTAAAGCTCAAGCCCTTGCTGTTCGTAGGCCAACCGATGACTTTGAGAAACTAGAACTGGCTAATGGGTCTAAGCATACTTTTCGGGTATATAAGGGCAAAAGGGGATTGTCTAACCCGCATCGAGTCAGCATAGACCCGTTCTTTGGTGATAAGTATGTGGACTTGGCCGAGCCTGAAGATTAGACAATGGCTGTCGTCTGTATCACTAGACCAGCCCGCGGATTTGGAAAGGGCACAACAATGTCTGTATCAGCGGCCACCATTGAACCAAATGTCCAATCGTTGCGCGCGCGGGTTTCCAACAGAACCCGCTCTAAACTACCTGTCCAGATTTCGGGGACCCTCTCACTGTGCCGACCGCCGGGGAAACGCCGCCCAATAACTCCAGCAGAGTCCGCAGTATCCGGCAACTATTCTTGCTGGACCCCTTGTCCGCCCCTCATCGACCGGAAAGCAAGATCCCCTTCAGGTACTCTACAAAGTTCACTCGTCGAAAGGCGAGAAGTTCGCGTTGCGTATTTGCCACAGCCCATTCCTTTTCAGGTATCTGCCTTCTCATTTCGCCTATCTGGCGCTCAAGTGGCCGGCGTTTCTTTGCCAACTGCTCTCTGGCGCACTGTAACCGCCTAACCAGAGCGGCGCGCTCTTGGCTGGACTTCTGCCGAACGCTGTCCTTCTTTTGCTCCTCACCCTCCCTGACAACGACCTCTTCCTGATCCAGTGCAACACGGTCACGTTCATACCGTGACTCAATTGCAGACTGCTGTGCGTGAGGCAAAGAGTTGGGGATACTGCTTCGCAGTTGAGAGTCTATATGCCTACGCCACGCCAACAGAAGTGCCGCCTTCTTTGGGCCAATGCCCTCCACGTGCACGTTCCCTCGCCCTGGCACTTCGATGTAGGCAACCTGCTGCCAATACCGGCCCCACCCCGTCTGAGTAACGCGAACATTCGCGATGTCTGCGGCGCTTCTGACTCCTGCGGAAGAAAGGCGCTTCTTCATTGTCGCTCCGATGCCAGTGATCGCCGCACTGGAAAGGTAATACTGGGCAAGACGGCTGCTGACGTGCTGGTTCTGAAGACTGCGCAGCGTCCGGGCTAGCTCAGTCGTCTGGGACCGCACGAGAGCGTGTCGGCGCTGGTTCACACTGGCGAGAGCCTGCTGCAGGTTCAGGTCAACAGCTTCAAGCTCCTCCCTTTCACTCTTCGCCGACTCAGCCTGTCTAGCTTTGGAGGTGGTCACCTCCTTGCCTTCGTCTAGGGTCAGTTCTTGGAGTTCCATCTTGAGGCGCTCAATGGCCCGCCTCACATCGTTCATATCAGCCTCCGTGCCCTGAAGTCTCAGCAGCAGAGCTTGCTTCTGCTGCAGTTCGGGCAAATCCCGAAATTGCAGTGCGAATACAGTCAACAGCAGGGCGAGCCCCGCGGCGACAGCTAATGCTGCGATCGTCAGTGCCAGCAGTCCAAAAGCCACAGCAAATGCAAGTAGAGGCGCCACTGACACAAAGCAGGCAAGAAGCAGGCGCTGCCGTGCGAAAGGACCGCGTATGCGCACCAGCGGGACAGGTGACAGATGGTCCTGAATCCAGACAGGAGCCTTTGGTTCGCTGATCTCCGTGCTCATTGCTACCTCCGAAGGTGGAGTGACTCGTTGAGCAGGGAACGGCGGGATTTCGCTGACGTTGAGTGGAGGGATGTCGGGTAGGTCTCTCTGGATGAAGGACTGAAATTGGCGGGCCAGCCGATGGAGGGTCTCATCGTCAGATTGCTTCAGGGCGTACAGCGCCTCGGAGGACGACGGATCCTCAAAGTCTTCACGGCGGAAGAGTAGCCTTTCCTCTCCCGCGCCAAGGCGGTCCCACAAGCTGGGGTCGATGCTCAGACCCAGGAGCGACACATAGATCACCCAAGTCGAGAAGTTGTCCAGATGCGGACCGAAATCGCTTCTCGTTCGTCTCGGGCTTTGGTAGTTTGAGTGGCCAAGCTCGTTGCTTGGCATCCCTTCCAGGCCGGGCACGAACATTCCGTCGTAGTCGATTAGGCGAATCTCTCCATTGACGATAAGAATGTTTCCATGCTGCAAGTCACCGTGAGCAATGTTTAAGCGTCTAAGGTGGCAAGCCAAACGCACGAACCTCTCCGCGAGGGCCCACAAGCCGCGTGGATCCGCGAGGTTTCTTTCCACGTAGGCGCTCAATGTCTCCCCGTTCACCCACTCCATCTTCAATAGAGGATAGGATTGACCCTTAATCTTGATACCCTGTTTGAGGAACTCGAAGTCCACTGTGCAAGGCATGGGATTCCGTTGCAGGTACTTGCTGATTGCTGCGTAGCGCTGTTCTTGGTCAGGGTGATATATGCAGAAACATCTGACTGCCCATTTCCTGTGGCTGCCTGTTAGAGGGAACACAACAGCAAAGTTCCCCGAAATGGCCTTTGGAATTCCAAACCTATCTAACTCTGGCGCACCTTCTCTTAGCTCCGCGTCGGCAAGACACACACGAGGCGTCTGAATAGCCTCCTGGTAGTCGGTCATAGTTGGCAGCCTCATCTCTTATGGATACCCTACATGATGTCAATACGAATCAGGGTAATATCGTCATTGCGCAGCTGTTTCTTTCCCCGCAGCTCCCCCATCCATTCTGTGAAAGATAGCGGCGCGTCGCGAGTGTCGAGATCCCGCGGAATTGCCCAGGGATTGTCCCCTGCCTCATATGTCCTCAGAAACCAGCAAGCCAGAGCGTCAGTCATTAGGTAAAATCTGTCATCTCGGTGCCAATCCCCTTGGCTTCTTCTCAGGACTTCGGGGAATCGACGGTTCCCGGCGGGACCGCTGGATAGAAGAAAGGGCTGGATGTCGAACTGAGTGGAATGATCCATCGGGAATTTCCCTATGAGGGCTTCACCTCGAACTTGGAACACGCAGGAGTCCCCAACGGCGACTGCTGTCCATCGTCCGTGCGATTCCTCTTCGGAATCCATCAGCACGAGGCCAAGGAGTGTGGAGAAGGCGCCAGCTTGCAGTCCGGGCTCCTCGAACCATTGAATCGGTCTCCCCTGCCTCTGTCTAACACTGAGATAGGTTCCTTTCCACTTGTCCCAGCTGCGGGTGGACCGTCCCAAGAAACAGGAGTCTGTTTCGGCTTCTCTGCAAAACGCCCGGACAAGAATACGAGCCCATTCCCCACTCAGTAGTGCTTCGCTCGCGCCATCAGCCACCGCGAAGCGCAGCATATTCCCACGTCGTTCCCCACCCTTCTCAGGGTAGAACGCATCCTCGTACTCGTTCTTTGAATTGCCTGCCTTTGGCAGCCAGAATGCCGAGAGAAAGACGTGCACGCTTGGCCCTAGGGCATCACCGCAGTTCGCGGGCCCTCGTCCCAATATCCAGGAATCTGATCACTGCAACCATATCGGCGTTGAAAACGAAACCTCGCGTGTCCTCGGAGGTTCGGAACCCTTCCTGCTTCGCAAAGGTGCGCATGTATTCCGGCAAGTTGCTCGACATTCCAAACAGCAGACGAGCATGCTGGTCTGGTAGTCCTTCCTCGGCGTCCGGAAACTCAATGGGAGCCGCCTTTTGTGACGAAATGTGCAAGTTGAACAGCAGAGCATTGCCGTCTGTACTGGAAAGCGCCCTCAAGGACCCGGCAGGGATTGAAGGGTCGCCGTCGGTCGCTTCGCCGTCGGTGATGTTGAGGAGTATAGGGGGGAAGCAGTCTGGATGCTGATTCAGCCATCCTTCAGTGATCGAATGCGCACGCGTTAGTGCCTGGCACATCGGAGTGGCCCCATTGGCAACGGCGTCAAACCATACCGGGAACCTCACCTTCTGGTCTACGAGGCCACCCGCTCCATCCTCAACCTTCTTTGTTCGTTCCTCGACCCGCGCTGGCGAACTGGCTATCTCGCTTACGGGGACCAATTCTTTCCCAGATAAGGCGCCAGCAAAAGCAGGACCGATGCGTGCCCCGTAGCCTATCACTCCGACCCAGTAATAATCTCGGACCCCTTCAGCTTTGGCACACTTGATGACGAGGTTCTGCAGAAGGTGATTGATGACGACCGCGACGCCATCCGCCTTCCGCTTACCTGACTCACCGACCCCGAATGGGTCGGCCATTGACCCAGACTGGTCGACCAAAAAGAGGAAGCACGAAGGATTCGCGCGGCTGATTTCAGCTGTGTAACTCATGTTCCCTCCCCTATGAACTTGTTCGAGATCAAGCTTGCCACAACATGTCACGGCTGTAAAGGCAATGGCCCGTCATCCCACTCGGCCAGGACATAATCCCATTGGCACTCAGGTACGAAAGTGACTTCAGAGGGAAGGTGAAAGCGTCTCGGTCTCAGCGCAACGGGAGGAGGTGTGCCGCCGAACTTGGCCCCCCCATGTACTTGAATCTTGAGAGGAAACCGGCCTCTTGACTCCACTTCTCAAGTCCCTTCCTTGTGGCCCAACCGCCTCTTGCCGGGCGCGGTGACTGAACCATCTGCCGCCATGATGAACGCCCTGCAGGTAGAATGCCCAGCTAGGGAGCCGCTGAACCACCTCATGATGTCAGGGTCCTTAGAAAGCAAGAATATCTGGGTTTCCTTTGAGAGGCGTGCGAGGAAATCCAAAGCTCTTGTCAGCCGAGGCTGGTCAAAGTTCACGAAGGGGTCATCCAAGAATAGGGGCACCCTTTCGTGTAGATTGCTCATCAGCCTAGCCAGTTCTATCCTCAGGAAGAAATACATCTGTTCTGTTGTGCCAAAGCTGAGTTTATCGGCGGTTATTATCTGCCCTGTCTCTGGCTCCTTTACGGCGACATTGAACTCGGCCGGGTCCACATACACAGTGGAATAGCGGCCGCCCGTCAAAGCAGCCACTTGCGCGCCGACCGCCTCGGCCAGTCTTGGTGCAAAATCGCGGTGAAGTTCGCCAGCAGCATCCTCGATCGCTGTTATTGCAGCTTCCAGAGATCGCCGAAGTAGCAGAAGCCTTCCAACTTCCCTCTGGTATCTGGCGATGTCTTCTTCTATCTCTGCACCTTCTCGGTGTGCTGACAAGCCCGCCTTGACCTTCTCGTCTCTTATCGCGATTTCGCGTTCCAGACTCGCCTTCCTATCGCCAAGATTGGTGCATTCCCCCCTTAGCGAATCCAAGGTCTTGTCCAGACGCAGCCCTGCCAACTCAGGGTTGGTGGCCAGAAGAGCATCCTTTTGTTGCTGCAAGTTCCTGTGCCTGCCTGCAAGCTCATGCGGGCTTTCCGTTCCCTGCACTTGGCTCTTTCCTTTTTCGGCTGCCTGGAAGTCGTCGTTCGCATGGTCATAGCGAGTCTTTCCTTCGTACGCTTCGTCAAACATGGCTGAGGCCTTATCAAAGTCTCTCTCTTGAATGTGTGCCCTCTGGAAGATGCCGAGCAGTCTTTCGCGCTCTGCATCCACCGCGGATTGGCCTTCGCCCACTTGCTTATTGAGAGAATTTAGCTCCGCAAGAGAACTGCCCAATTGAAAATAGCGAAGCCTCTTCTTTTCAAGCTCCTCCAGACTTTCAACTTCGTACCTCTTGAGCAATGCCTCCAGCCTAGTAGTGGCAAGAGTCTGCTCAGTCTGCAAGCTGTCAGAAGCTTGCCGAACGCCTTTCTTCTCCTGCTCGAGAATCCTCTTGCTCCTGGCTCGCTGCCACAACAACAACGGGATGCCGATAGGCGGAATCAAAATGGCGAGGGCAAGAACCCAAGTCTTCATTCTTGCGCGGCGGGTCTCTAGCTTCTCAAGAAGGCGTCGCTTTTCCTCAATACTCTCAGCCAATCGAATCAGTTCCTGTCGGATATCCTGAAGGTCACGGTATTCGGTATCCAACAGTTGTCCTATGGTCCCACTCAGCTTCTGGTGTTCGCTGATTGCCCCCACCTGAGCTAAGCTGGTTTCCTTCTCGGCTAGCGCCCTCCGCAGCTCGGAAACACGCCCAGCAGCATCGCTCAATGACTGTCTTCCCCTGATCGCCTGTTCGTGAAGACCCAATGGAAAATCGGAATACTTGCTGAGCCCGTCCCGTTTTGCTTTAGCTTCGTCCATACGCTGGTCTAGCTGGCCAATCGTTCGAAGGCGATCCTCAACATTCTCGATCTCTCTGCATATGACTGAGAAGCTAGCCCTTTGCAGGTCTCGTTTGCATTCGTTGAGCTGCCCGGAAAGCTCTTCTCTCTCGGCGGCTGCGTTCTGGACAGCCTCTTTCGCCTCCCTGTACTTTCTCAACTCCTCTTCGTACTCGCTCACCCGCCTCTTGGATACGGCGAATGGGGTCGTGCGGCTCCTATCGGTACCCACCCTCTGCCTGACGGCGCTGTCCAGGCTTTGGATGGCTCGTGCTGCCGAGATATCCCGTTTGCCTGTGTCGGCAAGCCCTACTATTGTGTCTCCGAGGGCACCCGTCGTGTCGAGTTCTGCAATAGCGCCCTGGCTGATGAAAGCGCTGGATCGGAATACGGGGTGAGACATTCCAAGCTGCTGCCTGGCAACCGGAACATTGCCGTGGCGGCCGACACCAAATTCGCTTGTGACATTCTGCCCGGTAGCGAGGTTGATAACCTTAGTTGGTACGTCGTCAGTCCCAAAGTCCCTTTCGATACGAAAGCACGTGCCGTCATCCAGGCAATACTCCAGGGTTCCCCCATAGCGTGCTGCGTGCCACGGGCGATATATCTCACGTCGTTCATTTTCTGCCTTAGTTGCCCGATCACCTTGGTAGAAGCCATAGAGCAACGTTAAGACGGCCTCTTGCAGCGTAGACTTGCCAGCCTCATTCTCACCAAAGAAGAGATTGACAGCAG
Source organism: Chloroflexota bacterium (assembly GCA_018825785.1). Classification (NCBI taxonomy): domain Bacteria; kingdom Bacillati; phylum Chloroflexota; species Chloroflexota bacterium. The sequence continues at coordinate 73,681 of JAHKAY010000029.1, forward strand.
GAGCAAGCCCCAAGTCCAGGTCACACAACTTGCCGAACCCCGCTATCTCCAGCCGCCGGATCTTCATACGGGTGCTATTTCCCTTCCGCCCAAGGCTTGCAGTCCGTACAGGAGCGCTCGCTCGATGATGCGCTTCTCTTCCTCCGTGCCACACAGCTCCAAACGCTTGAGCATCTTCCTCAAGAAGAGCCCTCTAACTGTGGATTCCTGCTTGATAGCCTCAATGTCGTAGCCAGGGTAGGTGATATCGTCGACATCCATGAATCGGAATGACTCGTGGCAGTCGCGAAGGATCGACTCCAAGTCTAGTTCGACATCGGGATGCAGCGCGCCCTTGAGCACGACGCGCACCAGGGACTTCCCAAGCTGGCTCTCGCCTCCCATTCTTCGGATCTCTTCCTTAATATCTTCTATTGAGAGAGCTTCGGTTAGGTCGACTTCTATCCTCCGATAGTCAACAGCATTGACCTGTATCAATCGGACGGATGCCCCACTGTCTTCTATCTCTGTGAGCAACACGTAGTGCGGGCCTTCCTCGTCAAACCCAAGCGGTTCAGGACTCCCAGGATAGCAGTAGAGCGCCTTGTCCTCCGGCAATAGTGACGCCCTGTGGTAATGCCCCAAGAGAGCAAGATTGACACCCGTGGTAGCCATCTGATCTGGCGTGAAGGGGCAATGGGCTTCTTTGCCAATCTGCACGCAGCTTGTGTCTGACGCGTGGAGGAGCAAGAGATTGAATCCTCCGCCTTGAACCTTGAAGCGTTCGAGCAACCTCCCTCGAAAGGATGGCGAATCGTGCGCTGCGCCCCAGAGAGTAATGTCAGGAGCCAGCTTGTGCGGAGACAATTCGGGAGAGGGGAAAATGAACACATTGGGAGGCCATTCCGCTTGCCGATAGGGACAGCCCGGCAGCAGTGGATCGTGGTTCCCTGGCGCGATGACGACCGGAAGGGCACCAAGGGTCCCAAACTGTTGTCTGAGGAAGTTCAACGTATCGGGGCTAACCCTGTCGTTCTCGTAGAGGTCTCCCGCGATGGTGATAGCGTCGACACGCAGTTCTACTGCCGTGCTGAGAATGCGCTTCAGGGCGTCGCGCAACTCTGCCCGGCGCTGCCTTGCCACGCTCGGGGACATGCCAGTGCGGGCAAAGGAGGCATCCAAGTGCAAATCGGCGAAATGCAATATCCGATATGCCATGCTACGCTGCTCTCCCTCGTTCCCTCAGGGCGTCACCAGTATACTTCAATCGGACGCGGTGTCATAGGCATGGGCACAATCCCTCATCAACCTTGGCCGTTCCAAAGAGCGAACGAACGCGAGAATTGTCCCTGTGGCCTATGCGGGACAGGGCAACGGCCTGCGTGGAGGCGTCGAGGGCCTCCGACCGTCCGATGCTCAAGGCACCCGCGCTCCTACGTTGGACGGGAAGTCCTGACGCAGCGGTCGAGACGGCGATGAAGATACGACGCAATAACAAGTAGATCCAAGGCGTCTTGCTCTGAAATGGGCCACCTAATCTTTGGGGCGTGCGCCGTGACGTTGCGAAAGACTCCAAACATGCCCTTCATCAGCTGCATCAGGCCGCTGTGCTCGCTGCGTTCGTTCTCAGTCCGAAGACTGTTGAATGCCAGAAGCGGCAGCCCTTGCTGCCCAATACCAAAGGCACGGTCGACCAGCTCGGAGCCGTCTCCGTCCACCTCGGCCATCTCCCTTATTCTGTCGGCCACGCTCTTCGTCGCCTCAAAAACCGCGTGAAAGTAGTTCTCCTGAAGTAGTTCCGGCTGGCAGAAGCGCAACACGCCAAGATGTACTCCTCGCCGGGCCAACTCTGAGCGAAGGCGCCCGGCAGCTTCTTCGGCTTCCGTCAGCGTATGGGCTGGTTGGGCACGCTGGCGTAATTTCCCGTCTTCACCCAAGGAGTAGCCACAGAAGGCGAGGATGGTATTGAGGGCACCGCGCCGCGACTCGAAAACGGGGCGGTTGGCGGTGTAACGCACGGGATTCATTGCCTCCTGTACAAATGCGCCCACGATGTTGCCCGAGTGAGTCTGCTCTTGAAGCTCGGCTAGAGCCTGAAAAAGGCGGTGTCGCTTGGTCATGGCAGGCATTGGGTCAGGAATGCCCAAGTGCGCCAAGAGGCTGCCTATCTCGCTACCTGTGAGCCCGGCCTGCGTGTCAGCGAGAACACCGCAGATACTCTCAAGTTCCGGCTGCCCAAACTCAGGAAGTGCAGGCACACCCGGGCCCTAGTGAGCACCCATTCCGGTTCATCTCCTGTAATCATATCACCACCACGTGCATGCCTCACTTAAAGAGTAGACCATTGTCAGTTTGGTTGAATCAGGTCGCGTGTTGGGACAGGCCCTCCCTGGATTCGCGCGGGGGCAAGGAAGGCAGGGAATCCTGTGTACCTATAGAGGATACACTTCTCCTGTATCCTCTGCCTTCCCCAAGGCTTCTATCGCTTTTCTGAGCACGCTTGGTGCAAACCTGTCCATAGCCTCATAATTGAGTGTCCCCGTATCGGATAGTCTCATCGTAGTCTCTATGTTGAAGAAGCCACACAGCTTCTGGAAATGGGCTCCCAGAAGCCATGCCCCCTTGTTGAAGGCTATTGGGTCGATTTCCTGCTCGAGGCAATGTCTGACTATCTCTCCAGCTATTTTCTCGGCGTCTTGGCTCGTGTTGACGTTGCTCCAGCACTTCTTGGCCAACTCCCTGACCCATCTGTCTACAGGCTGAACGCAGCAGAGGTCGCTATTCTCTGCATTATGCCAACCACCAAAATAGCTGCGAGCATCGCGGAGGAAAAGGGCTGCAATCTTGTGGCCTATCCCGTCGATTCTTTTCAGAAACTCGTATGCATCCCTCAGGGTCATCGATGTCAAGAATGTGACAACGTTTGGTTCCTCTTCGTCTCTCAGCTTCTCCAAGATGGCGTACACCGGCCCCTTCGTGTATTTCTCCATCCTCTCTCGTGTCTCCTCATCCCTATTAGCGACCCCCAGCAATCTCTTGAAATCACTCCACACCGCCTGTGGAAACCCCGGTTCGTCGTACTTGTTGGCGAACTTGGCGTTGACACCAGGGTCTCGAGTATCAGAAGCCCCGATACTCTTCAAGATGGCAATCCTATGTGCAACTGGATACCTGGGGTTCGAAAAAGGTCGTTCGTGTGCGTACATGGTGAAAAACATCATTGCGTCGAACGGCTTTGAACCAAGGGCTTGGTAGTCGATAGTGAGGCCAGCCCTCCTATCCCATACGCGCCTCGCCGCATCAAAGGTAGAACTGAACTCTTGTATCTTCTCAGCCAGCCGACCGTTCACATCCGACCTCCAAGATTCTCATGTGCCATCATCTTGCGATTACCTCTGATTTCGGGACAACCTCGCATGGTGCAATAGTACACACCCTTTCAGCCTGCCAGTCCAGCAGTCCTTCGCCTGCCCAGGGTAGCAGCAAGTTCCTTCCAAGGGGCCCCGTTCCCCCACCACCTGCGAGCAGCCGGAGATGTTGAAGGGAGCACCCACATGGCCGTGAGCCCCACAGATTCGGGCTGTTTCCCGTACTGCGCCGGGTGGCGAAAGAACGCTTCCGCAGCTCGTTTCCCGTTGAAGGCCAGGGCCTTGGGGGTGACTGCGTCTATCTTGCGGCGTAAGACATCTATGTTAGACTGCGAAACGCGGATGGAGCGATCGCTCCCTGCCTTGTCCTTCACCAAGTCTGTGAGCCCAACGCCAAATCCGAGAAGAGCGCGAAACTCATGAGGCTTCAGTCGGCGAGGAGTGAGGCCAATCTTGTGCAGAATGTCCCAGAACTGGTTCCGAGGCTCTGCGTAGTATGCCCCTTCACATGCCGATCTGGGCCCAGCGGCCACGCCGCAGAAGACCACCCTCAGACCCGGCTCAAGAACATCTTCTAGCACGTCCATCTCCTTCCCGCCTGATTCAGATGGACCGTCAAGGACGAGGAGTCCCTATGTCGAGTTACAGGCTCCAGGCCAAGACAGTCTGTCTGGCGACCTTGGCCGGTTCCCCGAGCCAGCTTCCGCGAGCCCCGGGGTTGCCAGGCACCGTCAGTCTCGAGAACATGCCCCACCCTCTACCTGAGGAAAACGAAGCACCTTGAGGTCCTCTGCATGCTGGCACTCAGACAGAAACTCCTCCCAGTTGCGCACGACAGTCCCGTTCACCGCAACGGAGTAGGGCATGCCAAACATCTCCGCCTCTGTAAGGGCCCCCAGCTCCGCAGTTCGGGACCGATGTCCCGATGCACAAAGGGTGACTATCGTCACCGTTCTCTTGGCCTTCATATCACTCCTCCTCCAAATGCCTGAGGTCTTCTGCTATGCGACCTATCGCCGCAACGGTGGCTTCCCGTGGAAATACCTGCTCCAGTATCTCCATGTGGCTCGGCTCCAACGTGGAAATCGTGCTTCTCGTCTCGGGGTCGGCAAGGGCCAGCATCTTGCTCGCTATCATATCGTCCAACGGCAACCGCAGAACAGAAGGGACCTGCGTGCACACCTCTTCACCGGCAAGCAGCACACCTGCATTCCTCGTTACAAGAACAACTCCGCCTGCCAGGAATCCATGCGGAAGGCGCACAAAGCCGAGTTGGCCCGCGATTATCTCTCTCACTCTGGACGCATTGCGACTAGCTTCGTCCCTCCCCTCGTAGACATCCCTTATACTCCGATCCAGGGCCGGGTGCTCAAGCAGAGGAACACCAAGCCAGTCGTGGAAACCGCTCAGATAGGCATTCAAGGCGACAAGGAAGCCAGGCAGGCGCTCTCCCACAAGCTGGCCTCTGAGAGGCCGGCGGGCTTCGATGACTTCGTATCTCTCTGGATGACACCTGTGTATCGGTCCATGACAGTCATCAGCAGGGTCATCGTACTCATGCCGTAGTTCCGAGAAGGATCTGGCTCCGGTCTCCCTTGCCTGGCTGGCCTGCACCATCTCTTTGAGGGTCATGTTCATCAGACTATCCAGGTTGCCGCTGGGAGACAGCAGTCGCGCCATTTCGCCGGTCACCTTCGCCTCAAGCTCTTCCAGCAGGAGCGCCTCTGCTCCCACGACTGGCCAATCCCGATAGGGGGGAAGGAAGGGCCTCAGGCCCTCCGAGCACCTGATGACCACGAGTTTGAAGTTGTCGGCGTGAACAGTGCAGCCCACCATCGATTGCACAAGCATACGGGGAAATCTGAGACCCCTGAGCGGGCCGTCGCAAAGCCATGCCAGTTGAGTGATGGCCTCCCCAACGCCATGCACTATGGTGATGCTGAAGACATTGTTGGTGGCAACTGCTAAGTCCGTGTGGTGGGTCCTTCCCAACGTCCCGTCCGAAAGGACAAAGACAGACCCCAGTCCCTCGAACTTCCATTCTTTGACCGCCGTGACAAACCTGAACTGCGCGCCATCTGTCAGCGTTACGGTCAAGTAGTCCGGGTGGCGGCGGCACCCGCTAATTGTTGGCAGGAAGGATCCCAGCGGAGGCGAGCCTAATGCCAGGAGGCCGGCGTAACCCCGAACCTCACCCAGGAGGTCTCGCTCCCTCTTGTCAACCGGGTCGGGAGGTTTCCGTGCCATGCCTATCTCCAACTCCCTATGGCCGAAGCGCGGGCGGCCAAGTCATAGTGTGACCCGCGGCTCAGTGGCATGTCAAGGAACAGTGTCCAGATACGATTGTGAATCTGAACGATAGATACAGAATCATGTTCCCAGAGGAGCCACTAATCCAACGTTATGGTTGATCGTCGTCCTCGGGTCGGGGCCAATGAACTATGGTCGTCTGTGCTTGCTTCATAGACAGGGCCCGAAGATGGAGATAGGTCCAAGGCTGCGGGAGAGCCTGTCCGAGATAACGCGCACAAGTGGGCTAACGACGAAGAGTATGAGCAGAAACAGACCAAGCAAGATGCCGAACGCTGAAAGCATGCGATTCCAACCCTTTCGACGCGCAAGCGGTCCAGCGACGGAGAAAGACAGGAGCCCTGCCCAGACCACTGTGATGGCTAGAAAGCCGTAGAGAACCGACAAAGCGGCCGGCGCTCCCCAGGTTACGGCAAGAATCCGGTACGAGATGATCTCATCGGGCCTAATGCCGGCTGTGACAGACGAGACCCACAAAGCCAAGCCGTAGTTCATCACCATGAGGAGTCTCTGCAGGAGAGCGTAGCCTGCCATGGAGAAAAGGAATAGGCTCCTAGAGGATGCCGCAGAGACGTATACCAAGGTCAGTACCAAAGCGACAAGGAGATTGACGGCGGGGCCGCTCGCAACTCCTGCTAGGTAGCGTGGGTCGAACTGAATGCCACCTTCTGGAGTCGCCTCGTTGAAATAGACGCATGTTGGGATGCCAGACAGGTGCCACGCAGTCGCGTGGCCCACTTCATGGAGAAAGTTCAGAAGGACAGCGAATAAAGTGAAGGGTAGAGAATATAGGACAACAATCAGACCGCGTTTCACCAGTGTGGATTATAGCAGAGACAGCTCAAGCAGCCTTCCGCTGAATGATGGCTTCGGATGAACAGAATTGTGGTGTGTTGGGCTGCGGAGGTGGCGGACGATTCCTCTCGTCACCAGCCCGCGCGACAATACGCCCTTTTGTTGTATCGCCCCTTGGTTCAAGCCTGTAGGCATGGGCCAGCCTTCAGACCACTCTGGTCTACCTCGAGATTCTTACCCGACCCCTGGGGGATATCGAAAGAGTCCTGCAAAGGCCGCATCGTAAGCTGGCTGGGACTGATTTTGGCCGATTGCACTCGCTTTGACAGCCAGGAACCAGAGGTCTAGCATTGTTTCATCAGGTCTTTGGAGTCGGCGAAGGAAGGAGGGTAGAACAATGCTGCAAGTTTCAGGGGCGGTTGCTGTCATTACGGGAGGGTCTGGTGGTATCGGTGAAAGTCTGGCTAGATGCTGGGTCAAGAATGGAGGCAAAGTTGTCTTGGCTGCGAGGAACCTTGAAAAGCTTCGTCGAGTGGAAGAAGAGGTAGCGGAAATGGGAGGAGAAGTGGTGGTCACAGCCTGTGATGTGACCAGAGAAGAGGACAACCATGCCCTCGCCCGTCTCGCCGTGGAGAAATTCGGGGCCATCAATCTCATCGTTCCTGCCGCTGGTATTATCAACGATAGCTTCCTGGTTTCTATTGACCAGGATACAGGCAAGGCGGCAGAGAAGATGTCGCTGGAACAGTTCCAGTCAGTGCTGGATGTCAACCTCACTGGTGTTTTCCTGACTGTGAGGGCGTGTGTCGTACAAATGATTAACCTCGGCTGCAGGGGACTAATATGTCTGATTTCTTCGACCGGTTCTTTGGGAACGGCTGGCCAGCTCAACTATTCATCAAGTAAAGCAGCCATGTCAGTGATGCCCGATGTACTTACAGCCGAGTTTTTCAGAAGAAATATTGCCGATAGAATTCGGTGTGTGGCGGTAGCGCCGGGCTATGTCGCCACACCCATGGTGAAGGCGGTCGTTCAGAAGGTTCTCGATAGAATTCTAGAGCAAGTGCCTATCAAGCGCCTGATAGAGCCCGACGAGGTGGCTACTCTGATAATTGACCTTTACCGCAACGAGGCCTGCGCCGGGGAAGTGTTTTATATTCATGGAGGATTACGCCTAGGCTCGAGAGGTTAGAATATTCGCCCAATGCAAAGTGGATGTTCTGGCTTCAGGGATAGTGGCATCACGAAAATGGTCCTCTGGGCGCCTCTGGGCGCCTACTGCCTCGGTCACGTCACTCTGGGCGAAGACGCACGGAAAGGTTCCAGCATCTCCCCTGGCAGCACCACGTCGCGAATGACGCCGGTCTTAGCCTCTCGAGCCCAGATGTAGTCCTCCATGAATATAAAACACTTCCCCGGCGCAGGCCTCGTTGCGGTAGAGCTCGCCTATCAGAGAAGCCACCTCTTCAGGCTCTACCAGGCGCCCGATGGGCACCTGCTCCAGAATTCTATCCAGGGCCTTCTGGTTCATGCCTTTCACCATGGATGTGGCGACATAGCCCGGCGCTACTGCCACACACCGGACTCTACCGGCAATATCTCTTCTGAAAAACTCGGCTGTGAGTACTCTGGGCATCACTGACATGGCTGCTTTACTTGATGAATAGTTGAGCTGGCCAGCCGTTCCCAAAGAACCGGTCGAAGAAATCAGACATATTAGTCCCCTGCAGCTGAGGTTAATCATCTGTTCGGCACACTCCCTCACCGTCAGGAAAGCCCCTGTGAGGTTAACATCCAGCACTGCCTGGAACTGTTCCCGAGACATCTTCCCTTCCACCTTGCCGGTCTCCCTGTCAATGGCAAGCATGAGGCCATCTTTGATAATGCCGGCGCAAGGAACGATGAGGTTGATGGCCCCGAATTTCTCCACGGCGAGACGGGCGAGGGCATGGTTGTCCTCTTCTCTGGTCACGTCACAGGCTGTAACTGCTACTTCCCCCCCCATTTCGCCTATGTCCTTTTCTACGCGTCGAAGCTGTTCTATGGCCATGTCAGCTAGGACAACCTTGCCTCCATTCTTGACCCAGTGCTTGGCCACAGTCTCACCAATACCACTACCCCCTCCGGTGATCACAGCAACCGCCCCTGAAATCTCCAGCATCGTTCCTACCCTCCTACAGCACTATCTTGGCTGCTACAACAGCGACTTTCCTAGGGACACAAACGATGTGTATCCGGTTAAGGCCAGATGGCCATCATTCTGCCTGCTTCTTTGCCGCCTGCTTCTTTGGAGACCCGGCCTTCCTGGCGCCGGGGGAGACAGGCTTCTCTGGCAGTTGTGACCTTGTCGACAGCCACTCTGCTATGGCTGGCGCCAGTTGCTTCTGCGATTGAGCGCTCACATAGATTCCGATATGACCCCCGCGAAAGGAGAGAATAGACTTGTCCTGACTGGAGACTGCATCATTGAGTGGTTTGCTTGCTGACGGAGGCACAAGATGGTCCTGCTCAGCAAATATGTTAAGAAGAGGCATGGTGATTCTCTTCAGGTCCACCGTCCGAGTCCCTATCTTGAGCTGGTTCTTGATCAACAGGTTCTTCTTGTAGAGGTCGTTTACAAATTGCCTGATTGTTTCTCCCGCTTGACCGGGACTGTCGAATATCCATTTCTCCATGCGCACAAAGTTCTCCGCTGTTTCCTTGTTGTCCAGATTGTCCAACATGCCGACATATTTGTCCAGCATCAGAGAGAAGGGTCTAAGCATAAGAAAGCCGAAATTCATGAAATCCCCAGGTACGACTCCAAAGGTATCGACCACATTGTCTATGTTCAAGGATTTGGCCCAGATATGAAGCAGGCCATCACTGGTGTCGAAGTCTATGGGGGCGACCATGACGACAAGATTCCTTACCTTCTCGGGGTAGAGGGCTGCATATATTACAGAGAAGGTCCCGCCCTGACATACACCCAGCAGGTTGAGCTTGTCCAGCCTGCTCTGCTCCCTAATTCTATTTACAGCGTTGTTAAGGTATCCCCTGATGTAGTCTTCAAGGTTAAGGTAGCGGTCACCTGGCCCGGGGTATCCCCAGTCAATCATATAGATGTCCTGCCCATGTTGCAGAAGGCGCCTCACCAGGCTCCTGTCCTCCTGCAGGTCCATCATATATGGACGGTTTACCAGCGCGTAGTTGATGAGCAGGGGGACCGCACAAGGCTTGTCCACCAGGGGCCTGTAGTGGAAGAGCCTCATCCTGTCCTCGGTGTAGACCAAGTCCCTGGGCGTTGTACCTGTATCCACGTTGGAGATGCTGGTCAGCAACTCCATGCTCTTCAGCAGCTTTCGATTGGTAGCGACAAGCTCACTGGCAAGCTGTTCCATGCTATCCGAGAATGGGGTTCTCATGGCTGCTCCTTCTTTGTTGCCCTCTCTGCTCTTTTCAGTCTGCTCTGCAGTTCAGCCACCTGCTTGGTGTTTCTCCTGACCTCTTGCTTAAGCAGGTACACGCTCTTGTACAGGTCGTTCATCTCGGTCCTGGTAGGTATCGGGAGAGCCTTAAGGTATTCCTCAATGATTTCATGGTAGCGCTTTCGGACTAGCATTATGGCGTCCACAACCTGACCGAGGAGACGGGAGAACTCGGGGGTCTGGTAGAGCTCCTTGACGGCCTCCTCGTTGGTGGTCCACCACAGCTTGTAGAATTCCCTGAAGGTCTTGGGGGCTTGCCCCTTGTCCGACATGCTGCCCAACTCCGTCATCACCTTCTGCATGGCCTCTGTGCTTACCCTGGAAAAGGCCGACCCGAAGTCCGTCGAGACGGAGAAGTAATTCACCAGGGCCTCCGCACCTTGCTGCAGCAGTCCAACGGTCTCTCGCATCGGACCCAGGGCAGGCATTCTGAGCAGCCTCCCCCAGGTCTGTTCATAGGCCGGTAGCCACCAGTTGAGGGCCTCGCCATAGGCTTGAGGGCCTTTTTGCAGGGCCTCTGCCGTCTTCTGCGGCAAGCCCTGTAACGCCGCCGTCCAGGGCTTGGAGAACTGGGATAGGGCCTCGGCGTACATCGTCATCAAATCCGCCGGCGCAGCCAGTGGCCACTTCATGGGTTCCGGGAAGGAGCCTGTGAAAAAGCCCCCCAGCGATGCGTTGTAGCCCTTCAACCAGGAGCTATAGAAGTCCTGGTACGTTTCATGCACCGTCTTCCCTTCGGGCGGTGCCCCGGAGAGGATCTTGGCCGCGTTGGCCCAGAATTCATAGAGCTTGCCGTAGACCTGGGCAGCGCCGAGGGTCTTGGCAAAGGTCTGCCCTCCAATGGCCGAGGGGGTCCCTTTCCAGTATTCCCCGAACATCTCCTGGCACATCCTTTGCCACTCATCATAGATGCGCCCCGTTGCTTCCCACCAGGGACCGGGAGACCCTTTCGCGGCCTCATCCCCTGGAGTGGCCCTGGGGAGTGCAGACAGGGTGTCGGCCCACAAGCGCATATAGCTTCTTTGGGTCTCTAACCACGCCCCCAGGAAATCCTTTTCCCTTCCGTGCTCTGTTGTCATAGGTGAGTCTCCCTCCTAGTTCTGGCTAAGGCCTGACTATGGGGACCGGCGACACATCAGGTAAGAGACTATCTTCGCTCAGGCAAGGCAACCCCGGATGTGCCACCGGTTCTCAGATTGTCCGTCTTGAGGGCTACGCCCTCTTGGACAGGTAGTCCTCTAGCTTCGCGAGATTCGCTTCAATGGTCTTCTGGAACTCATCGCTCGCCTTCTTGTAGGCAGACACCCACTCGCGGGTGACCTTGGTCCCTTCGTCATATCTTGTCTGGCCCTGAGTGAGCGCCGTCTCCAGCAGCCTTTCGCCCTGGGTCTGCAACATGGCGGCGCCGTCCATCCAGTTCCTGAAGGAATTCCTCATGAAGTTCACATATTCCAAACCGGCTTTCTCCACGCCAAATTCTAGCTTGTCCATTTTCGGTTCCTCCTTTCTTGGTTGTTTTTCCTGGGACTTCTTCTCTACCACAGTGCACCTCCTCTCGTTTGGGCTCCCTATCTGTTCTGTCTCGTTGTTTCCCCTATTTCGCCTCCTCCGCCTTCGCAGGGGCCGCCCTATGGGCGTCTTCTTTGCTGGCGAGTCGCTGTCCCTGGGAATAGACTTCAGTGAACCTAACTAATAGCCCCTGGTACTGCCTCAGGGCAGAAGCCCAGGTTCGCAGGAACTCCTCCCCTGCATCTGTAAGGGAATAGACTCTCTTGGCTGGGCCGGAATCCCCCGTTTCCCAGGCAGACATGATCAGCCCGGTTTTCTGCAGCCGACGCAACGTGCGATACACGGTCGTCGGCTCAAAGGAAGCCAGTCCAAACATGGTCAGGGTTTGCATCAGCTGGTAGCCATGCATGCTCCAGTTGCGCAGAACAAGCAATACCCAGGGCGTCAAGAAATCCCTGGGAAACTCAGGGGGCGCCCCAGAACGCGCTGGCGCACCATCCCGGTTCCCCACCCTGTCCGATTTATTCTTCTTCATCTGAAGCATCTACGTGCAGTATGCACTTACATACCAATGCCGTCAACGGCGCTGCGGGCCGCGGAACTGAGCGGGCGGGGAATCACAGCCTAGGGCCGAGCACTTGCTCACGACAGCTGCCATATTCTGCCATTCTCTTTATCTTGCGCGTCCGCCGGCTTTTCTTAGTGATAGGCAGGTGGAACGTAGGGTCGTTATCAGGCCATCTCCACAATCATGCTCACCCCTTCCCCACCCCCCACGCAGAGGGAGGCCATTCCTCGCTTCCCGCCCCGGTCCCTGAGGGCATATAGGAGGGTTACCAGCAACCGGGCCCCGGAACAGCCTATGGGGTGGCCCAGGGCAATAGCACCCCCATTTACATTCACTTTCCCCTCATCCAGTCTCAGCTCTTTGATAACAGCCAGGGCGCCGGCGGCGAAGGCCTCGTTTATCTCATGCAGGTCAATATCCTCTTCCCTGAGCCTCGCCTTTTTCAGCACCATAGGTATGGAATTCATGGGGCCGGCGGAGAAGATACTTGCTTCAATGCCAGCAGAGCCGTGGGCGATGACCCGGGCCATAGGCCTAATCCCCTTCTCTCTCGCCTTCTCCGCCGCCATTAGGACCAGAGCGGCGGCACCGCTGGAGATCTTCGAGGCATTTCCGGCGGTGATGGTTCCCCCCTCCTTGAAGGCGGGGGATAGCTTTGCCAGGGCCTCAAGGCTGGCCTCCCGCTGGGCTACTTCATCCTTGTCAAAAAGCTGTGGGGGCCCTTTCCGCTGGGGGATGGGGACAGGGACTATCTGTTCCCGGAACCGGCCCTCCCTGGTGGCCTGCTGGGCCCGTTGATAGGACTGGAGGGAGAAGCGGTCCTGGTCCTGGCGGGAGACGGACCACTTCTCGGCTACATTCTCGGTGAGCCGGCCCATGTGGGCACCGTGGGTCAGATCCCACAGGCCGTCATGGACCATCCCGTCCACCACCTTCCCATCGCCGAGGCGATAGCCGGAGCGAGCCTGGAGTAAGTAGTAGGGGGCCAGGGACATGTTCTCCATCCCCCCGGCCACAATGATGTCGGCATCGCCCGCTTTTATGGCATATTCGGCCAGCATGACAGCCTTCAGCCCCGAGCCGCAGACCTTGTTGACGGTGAGGGCAGTAGTGGTGTGGGGGAGTCCCGCACGGAGCATGGCCTGGCGGGCGGGGCTCTGCCCCAGGCCCGCAGGCAGCACATTCCCCAGAATCACCTCGTCCACCTGCCCCTTTTCTATACCTGCCCGCCTTATGGCCTCCTCAATAACAACGCGGCCCAGCTCCAGGGCTGAGGTATCTCTCAGGGCCCCTCCAAAGTCATCCATGGCGGTCCTCACCGCGCTGACAATGACTGTCTCCCTCATGTCCTGACCTCCTCTACTCACTTCCGACTCCGACAATACGGGGGACAGGAACTGCTGACCGCTCTGCGCTCCGGCCTCCGCCGTTCCCCCCCCCCCCCACTTCTGGTCTCTCTCGGCTGTGGTAGATGCCCAGACCTACTGCCAGATCAGACTCCCGGCAGTAGCCCGGCCTGCTCCATCCCTATCCCGTGATGGGCCATTCTATCACAACATCCCTTTCTTCTGCTGGCAAGCTTCTGCTGCTGACAAGCTTCTGCTGGCAAGACCCCTTTCTTTGGGACTGGCCCCGGTCGCCGTCTCCCCCTCGGCGGCCTCAACTCGGGCTGCCATGCCCCTAACTGGGCGGGCAGAGGCGGCGTGGGTAGCCCCCGGGGCAGAATGCCAGGGACGGCTGCCAGAGCCCGCTGAAGGAACGCCGAATAAGGCACTGGGATGTCTCTGGCACCGGCTGTATGTTGTGGGGCAACTGGACGAGAGACCGATGGTTGGTCCATGACCATATCTCGCCCTCTGGCCTTTGGGCCGAGCGCGTGCGTCCCCAGTGCCAGATGCGATGGCGATCGGCACTTCTCTTCAAGCAAGCGCCACTGCCCGAGGCGTGCATGGCGAAAACATGGTCTTCTCTTCTTATGACAAACGGACAGATTGTCTCGCTCGGAAGCAAGAAGGGTAGATCCAGCATCCTGCGGATCCGTTTCGCAAGATTCTCAGCCGGCTCTCATCCTCCGCAAGTTTCAGGACCAATACGCAAGGTAAACACAGCGATTATATTAGCCTCGTATCACTTGGCTATTTCTCTGAGTAGTTCGTCTACATGCTCACCTAAGTGTAGACATCTACATACTCACTGGCCTGTGACCCTCCCCCCAGCAACGATGCGACTCGCTAATTTAGTCCCGCTCTCCCGCTACCGCTCTATGTGGAGAAGGCTAGGCTGTATGGGGTCCTGTGTGCGGTAGGCTCACCCCTGGAAACCGCCGGAGATTGCTGAGTTTGCTCACATGCAGGTCAAGGGCCATCGGGGCACCAGCGACACCGACCAGGAATCCTATTCTGTAGGGTGAGTTCCCGAAAGCCCCGGCTGACTTTATCCGTTAGCTCGTTCAACTTCCGCCATACCCTATCTTTGTTCCTTCTGAGCCTAACCAGCTTCTCCTCTCGCGACCGAACCCATTCCGGCGAACCCTCAAAGTGGTGAGGTAGAGGTGCTATCCAGCACCAATAAAATTGCCTCAGCGTCTGGTATCTATTAAAGTCCTTCCAAACTTCCGTTCCTCCAAGGTGCTCCTTCAGGGCTAAATACACAGGGTCACTGTCAACAGGCTGCCCAGCTCTGAGAGTTTGACCCGCATATGGCATTGCCACTTCGCCACGGCTGGTCAGGGGCACCGGCCTACTCCAATCCCTAATCCAATCATCTATGTGGGCTATCATCTTTCGCAACTCATCTTGATGGGGGCCAACCTCTGGCTTGCCGGCAGCTTGCTCCTTGAGTTTCGGAAATCCCCCACCTCTTATTCGCTCCAGCTCATCTTTATGAACCCGCCAGGTGCTGCTATGCGTTATTCGGCTGCCCTTGATATCTCCCTGCCTGAGGTATTCGTATACCCTGTCCAGAGACAGGTCCAGGATCTTGGCTACTTCTTCCACACTGTAGAACTCTTTCTTCACCGCCATCGCTAACCCCAAAGATGCCTTAAGATGCCTTAATTTGAGCAACCACAGACGTACCCTCTATCCTATGATTATAGGCTGTTATAAGGGGGGCGGTAAAGGGAATATATGGGGACAGGGCAGGAACGTTCAATTATAGACTTGGGACGAGGCAGCTCTGCTATTACGCTTCCCAAGCCCTGGCTCCGTTACCGCCGCCTACAGCCGGGCGAAAGAATGCTGGTCGTGACCGGCGGCGGGCTAAGGGCAGGAGTTATCAAGAGGAAGCCGGCTGTCCCTGAAGGGCCAGAGCCGAGAGAGGGTAGCGGTGGGCAACCGCAAGCCTAAAGAAGCCCGCCTGCCCCCGGTACGGGTGCTCGTTCAGGCGGGGCCGGTCGGCCCAGCACAGCGGGCAGCCTGGGCCCGGCTTTGGGCAAAGCTAACTCAGATAGACAAAGCCCCGGCTCCTGGCGGCAAACCGGGAAGCCCTCAAAGCTAGAGCGAGGGGAATATGACTCTCACCAGAAAACCAGGTGATTTTTCCTAAGGCCTCCAAAAGCAGGCCCCAAAGCCCTTGACAGGGCACTACAAGGGCACTACAATAGGAGCATGGGACAGTATGTCAGGGTGGACAAACTCAAGGGAGGCAAAGTTCGGTATTATCTGGTGGAATCCCATCGGGAAGGAAAGAAGGTAGTCCAGAAGCGCCTAAAATACTTGGGGACCGAGCCCCCGGAGGGCTGGCGACCAAAGAAGGGAGAGGAGGGGAAATGAAGATAGCAGCTGTCTGGGCAAGGGTATCCACGCAAGACCAGCGGGAGTTGTCTCTGAAGGGGCAGGTGGAAAGGTGCCGGACAAAGCTAGAGAGCCTCGGCTACCTCGTGCCGCCAGAGCGCATCCTGGCAGTAGACTGGACATCATTGGACCTTTACGCCTGCCCCCAGTTTCGGGAGCTACGACGGTGGGTGAAGGCCGGGGAGATAACAGCGCTGGGGGTGTTGGACCGGGACAGACTCAATGCCCAGGGCCTTCAGCGGCTGAACCTCCTGGCTGATTGTAAGGAGGCCGGGGTAGAACTAATCCCATACCAGGGGCCGCCGATGCTGGAAGGGCCGGAAGGACAATTGGTGGAGCTTGCCCTAGCTATCGGCAAAGAGCGCTCTGTTGAAAGGGCGCAACAGGGAGCGAGGGATGGACTGAGGGACCGGGCGAGGCTCAAGGGTCTCCCCCCAGCACCCAAGAACCCGTATGGGTACGCTTGGAATAGTACAAGGACGAAGCTACAGGCCACCTCAGAGTTGCCCAACGCCGAGTTTATTTGCCGGGCCGCGCTGGAGGGGGTGCCCATCCGTCGTATAAGTCAGGAACTACACCGCCGGGGTACTTCCTCCCCTTCGGGCAAGACGTGGTGGCCGAGCCCCACTATCTATGGCATCCTCACCAATCCCATATACGGTGGCCGGTTTTATGCGCTCCGCCGGGAGATGGTGCTGCCCCGTCACAGAAGGACTCAGAGCTATGGCAAGAGTAGCGGTCGACACAAACCTATCGAGGAGGCCTTCCTTCTCCCCAATATTATGGTAGAGTGCCCGCCACTGACCTGGGATGAATGGCTGGCCCTTCAGGGCCGCCTCAAGGTCAACAAGCTTCAGGCGCAACGTAACGCCAGGCGGGACTACTTGCTGCGCTCCCTCATTATCTGCGAGACCCACCGCCGCCGCTATCGGGGTTCTGTCCATTGTGGGAAATGGCGCTACCAATGCCCCACCTGCTATGACCAGGCAGGCAGTCCCTGCCCCAGGCCCTACCTTTTTGGGCCCGAGCTAGAGGAGAAAGTCAAAGCTATATGTCGGCAGGTCCTGTCCTCTCCCGAGGTGTTAGAGCAGGAAATACGCCAGAGGGCAGGTCGGGTGGAGGCCACCTTGGAGTCTCTGCAAAACAGCCTCGCGACGCTGGACAGAAGGGGGGCCCGCAACCGGGACATGGAGGCCAACCTTCTGCTGGAACGGGCAAAGGGGAACGCCTCTCCCGAAGCGTATGAGCGCTGCCTGGCAATGCTGAAGGCGGAGCGAGTCTGGATTGCTGAGGAGCGTCAGCGCCTCCAGGCCCAACTGGACACAGCTCGGCAGGGGGAAGCTACGCTCTTCGCGTTGGCTCAGGTAAGGGAGAAGTTGGCGACCAAGCTGGATAGTGCCGCCAATGAGGACTGGCGGCTAATCTTCAGCGCCTTGGCCCTGGAGCTCCATGTTACCGAGCAGGGGAATGTTGAAGTCGCTCTGGCTTTACCTGTGGAAAAGCCCTCAATTGTATCAAGCGCCCCTTTGTCCGCCTCCGGGCCATGGCCGGGCTCCTCGGCCGCTACCGGGAGGGGGGGCTTTTTGAGGGCCTGAAAAGTGCCGTGGCCCTGGCGAGGAGCGCTTCTCAGGTTGAGGCCGCTCTCATGGTGCCCGGGCTGGGGCGGGCCAGGGCGGCGGCCATAGCGGTGAATGTCCTCCTGCCCTTCTTTTATGCTCTGGGCCTGGAGGGTGCCCGGGAGCTCTTCCTGGCCTATCCCCTGCGGGAGGAGAGCGGTCTGGTGCGGCAGATGAGGGAGCAGCTGGGGCTGGGGCCCCTCTCCCTGGCCTGCCAAGAGCAGGGCCTCCTCAGACTCTACCAGGCCTTCTGCCGGGAGGGAAGGTGCGGGGAGTGCCCGCTTTCGTAGTCCACCGCCACCAGGCCCGCCAGCTCCACTTTGACCTGCGGCTGGAGATGGAGGGGGTGCTGAGGAGCTGGGCGGTGCCCAAGGGACCGCCCCCAGCCCCCGGGGTAAAGCGCCTGGCCATCGCCGTGGAGGACCACCCCCTGGGGTACGGGGCCTTTGAGGGGGTCATCCCCGAGGGGATGTATGGGGCGGGGAGGGTGGAGATATGGGAGCGGGGGCAATACCATCTGCTGGAGGAGAAGCCCGACCGCCTGGTCTTCCGCCTGGAGGGTGAAAGGCTGCGGGGGGAATATGTCCTGCTTCATACCGGGGGTGACCAGTGGCTCTTCTTCCAGAGGAAGGCTTAGTTGCGATAACTCCCTAACAGAGTGAGCCGAGACCCTTCGCTTCGCTCAGGGTGACAACATAGCGTGTCATTCTGAGCATGGCGAAGAATCTCGTAGCGCTAAGTAGATACTGCTATCTTGCCAGGAGCAGTTTTCTGGCTATCTCCTCCACCCCCTGGCGCAAGGGTGAATCAGGGGGAAGCTCTTTCACGGGCTGGCCGCGGGCCTCCAGGTCGGCGAGGGCGGGGTCTTCGGGGAGGCGCTGCACCAGCTCCAGGCCCCCCTCCTCAATGACCTGGGATATCTCTGCCGAGATGGGCCCCTTCACCCGGTTCAGCACCAGGGCCACCCGCCCCACGGAAGTCCTGAGTTCCCGGATAAGCTCCTTCATCTTCCGGGCGGTGTAGACCCCCTTTACCGTGGGGTCCGATACCAGGAGCAGGAGGTCTATGTCCCTGGTGGTCTGGCGGGAGAGGTGCTCCATCCCGGCCTCGCAGTCTATCACCACGTAGTCATAGTGGCTCCCCAGCCGGTCTATTATCTGGCGGAGCATGTTGTTGGCGGCGCAGTAGCACCCCGGCCCCTCGGGCCGGCCCATGGCCAGGAGGTCTATCCCCGGGGACTCCGACAGGGCCTCCCGCACCTTCAGCTCTAGATAGTCCTGCTTGGGCAGGGAGGGGCTGAATTTTCCCCCCTTCACCAGAGTGAGCATCTCCTCCCGCGCCTGCCCCACCGTCTCCCCCAGGGAGAGGCCCAGGGCCAGGGGCAGGTTGGTGGAGGGGTCGGCATCTATGGCCAGCACCGTCCCCTTTCGGGAGAGGAGCTCAATGAGGAGGGCGGCCACGGTGGTCTTGCCCGTCCCGCCCTTTCCGGCCACGGCAATGCTCAGGGTCATCCCTTCTCCTCCAGCTGGGCCTTCACCGAGGGGAAGAGGTTGATATCAGTGTGTGGGAGGAAGAGGGCGGCGGTCATCTCGTTCATAAAGGTGTTGTCAGCGATGAGCTCCAGGTAGGTCATGCGGCGGGCTATCTCTTCGGCCTGGGCCCTGGCGTACTTGGAGATGAGGACCTGTATGGCCCCGGCCAGGGAGGTATTGCCCAGGAAGTGGAACTTTTCCCAGGGCAGGTCGGGGAGGAGGCCTATCTGGATGGCGCTCTCCACATTTATGTGCTGGCCGAAAGCCCCGCCGATGAGGACCTGCTCTATCTGGTGGAATTCTATGCCCAGGGTCCGGGCCAGGACGGCGATGCCGGCGTAAATAGCGGCCTTGGTGCGGAGGAGGCTGTTGATGTCCACCTCGGAGATGGCGATGTCCTCCCCCGCATCCGTCTCCTCGGCCCAGGCCAGGACATACTCGGTCCCGTGCTCCCCCCGGCGTGCCCGGGGGCGCTCGGGGGTGCGGGAGACCACGAAGTCCCCGGCGATCTTCCCCGCCCGGTCCATGACCCCGGTGAGGAACATCTCGGAAAGAACGGTTATCAGGCCGGAGCCGCAGATGCCCTGGGGGGGCCTGTCCCCAATCACCCGGAGGGTGGGCTGGAGGGTGGCGGAGTGGATGCGGACCTCCTCTATGGCGCCGGGGATGGCCCTCATCCCCCACCTCATCCCCGCCCCCTCAAAAGCAGGCCCCGCCGAGCAGGCGCAGGTGGTCATGAACTCCTTGTTCCCCAGGACGATTTCCCCGTTGGTCCCCACATCCAGGAAGAGGGTAAGCCTGTCAGCCCGGTAGAGGCAAGAGGCCAGGACCCCGGCGGTGATATCCCCCCCCACATAGGCGGCCACGGCGGGGAGGGCATAGACCGGGGCCTGGGGGTTGATATTGACCCCCACCTCCCCCGCCCGGACCTCGGGGAAGAAGGAGGTGGTGGGGACATAGGGCTCCTCCCTGATAGGTTTGGGGTAGAGGCCCAGGAAGAGGTGGGTCATAGTGGTATTGCCCGCCACCACCATGGCCTCCACCTCCCCCGGTTCAAAGCTGTGGGCCCGGGCCAGCTCCAGGAGGAGGGAGTTGATGGTGTCCGTCACCAGCCCCTGGAGCTCCTTGAGCCCTTCCCCCTTCTCGCTATAGACGATGCGGGAGATGATGTCCTCCCCCCGCAGGACCTGCCGGTTGCGGGCGGAGGCGCCCCCCAGGCTTCTGCCGGAGCGCAGGTCCACCACCTCCATGACCACGTTGGTGGTCCCGATGTCCACCGCGAGGCCCAGGAGGGGCCCTTTCTTCTTCCCAGGGGAGAGGTTGACCAGCCGGGCCTCCCCATCGGGGAGGTAGAGGTCCAGGGTCACCTTCCATTCCCCTTCCCTGAGGGCGCGGGCCAGGCGCTGGAGGTTGGGGAGCTCCACCCTGAGCCGGTCCAGGCCCTCCTTCTGGGCCAGGGCACGGCGCAGGCGGTCCAGGTCCGTGGCGGGGTCCTCCAGGGTGGCGGGGGGTAGCTCCAGGAATACCTGGCGGAGGGAGGGATAGAAGGGGAGGGGACAGGGGACGGGGGCGGCCCGGCGGCTGGCGGCGCTCTCCACCGCTACCCTTTCCCTTTCCTTTAGCGGCGGCACCGTCAGCACCAGGTCCCCTGCCACCCGGGCAGTGCAGGCCAGGACCCAGCCATCCTGCTGCTGTTTCTGGGTGAGGTGGGGGTTCTCCCGCCGGGTGGCCTCACCCTCCTGGATGCGCACCAGGCACCGGCCACAGCGCCCCTGGCCCCCGCAGGGGGTATCGATGATGACCCCCGCCCGGGTGGCGGCGTCCAGGATAAGCGTCCCGGGGGGGGCCGTGACCTCCCTGTTTTCAGGGAGGAATAGAATCCGGCAGGCCCCTTTCTCCAAATCGTCCTCCCTGAGGTATTCTAAGGCGCTCTCAGGTGGGCTGCTGGTCTAGTTCTTCCAGTGCTGCTTCAGGAAGCCCCCGATGTCCATGGCCTCGGGGGGCCCTACCAGGACCTGCCATCCGGGCAGCTCCTCCTCCAGCTCCCCCTTGAGAACTGCCACCTTGCCCGGGAGGATGAGGGAGTGGTGAGAGACCGTCTCCCCCGCCTTGAACTCCTTCACCGTCTTGGCTATCCTGGCGGCATCAAACTTCCCCGCCGCCCAGGCGGTGAG
Organism: Chloroflexota bacterium; assembly: GCA_018825785.1. Classification (NCBI taxonomy): domain Bacteria; kingdom Bacillati; phylum Chloroflexota; species Chloroflexota bacterium. The sequence goes on from JAHKAY010000029.1 coordinate 94,793, forward strand.
GACGGAGAGCCCCTCGGTGTCGCACACCAGGAGCCAGGAGGGGAAGCCCGAGGACTCCAGCTCCCCGGCAATTGAGAAATAGGTGAGGGAGAAGTTGGTGGTAACACACAAGGGGCTGGCCTCCTTGGGGGCCCCCAGCTGATAGACCCCCGGCTGCACCTGGATGGGCTTCTGGGGGTCGGTATAGATGTTCAGGCGCAGGGCGAGGAGGGGATAGGCCAGGGAGGGGGAGAAACGGTCCAGCACAATAACCCCGGCGTATTTGGCAACCTGCTGGGCCGCCAGGAGGGCCTCCTCCTCCTGGTCCTTTGCCCCCTCCCCGGGGAAGGTGATGACGGGGTGGCCAAGGGGGCGGAAGTTCTTTTTTAAGGCCAGCCTCCTTATCTGAGTAAGGGTGACCAGGGAGGAGGCGAAGTCCCTGGCCCCCGGGTCCAGGACGATGTCCTCCACCCCCTTCTGGCTTATCTTCTCCACCTGCCCTGCCAGGGCCTCCAGGCCCGAGGGCTCCGCCACCGCCAGGGGGCACTTATACTTCAGGGCCAACTCTGCCATAGCCTCCCAGTTGTCCCTGGTGGCGGCGTAGAGGAGGGGGCGGCGGGGGGCAACCTTCTCCAGGACCTGGGCCAGGGCCCCCGGCCCCGCCATGAGCACCAGGGGGAGGTCCCCCTGCCCGTCCACCGCTTCCAGGGCCCTGGCAAGGGCTGATGGGTCCCCGGAGGCGTTTTCCAGGGCCAGGCCGTCCAGGCCCAGCTTCATCCCCACCCTTTCCACCTGGTAGGAGGCTATCTCCTGGGCCCTTCTCTTCAGCTCCTCTACGGGGGTGGTGTCCTTAAGCCGCACAACAATTCCGGGGGGGTGGTAGAAGGTCTTCTCGTGGCGGAACATCACCACCTCGTTGCCCACCTCTATCTTCCTCTTGTCGGCGCCGATGGTCACCAGGTGGATGGGAGGGCGGGCGGCGGCCTCCAGAGCGGCCCGGGCCTCTGGTGAGAGGTATGGGCACTGGGTGATGGGCACCGCCTTCTGGGCCACCTTCATGGCGAAGGCCAGACAGGTGGGGAAGCTGCATTCCTTGCAGTTGGTCTTGGGCAGGTGTTTGTAGATCTCTATCCCGGTGAGGGGCATTTTTCCCTCCTATTTACCCGAGAGGGCCTGGATGGCCCTCTTCACCTTTTCCACTGAACGGGGGTGGCGCAGGACCACAATATCCGAGCCGGCGTGGAGCAACCCGATGGCGGTTATCTCCTCCCAGAGGAGGGCCCGCTCCTCCCACTCCCCCCAGGAAGGGGGCATCCCCCCGGCGGCCCTGGACTCCTTCTGCCGCCAGGTCTCCTCTCCCACGGTGTTGAACATGGGCATGGCTGTCATCTTGTCCCCCGTGAGCCCGGCCAATCTCAGGCGCTCCATAACCGAATAGCTGTATTCCAGGCCGTAGCCCAGGGCACCGGTGGAGGGGTCAACAAGTACCTGGTCGGGGGAAAGGCCCAGGTCCAGGAGGAGGATGTTGAGCTGTTTGGCCAGGTTTATCTCAATAGGGGTCTTGGCGATAGCCACATGGCCATCAGCCAGACAGGCGGCGGCGATGGTGCGGTAGTTCTTCTCCACGCAGGGGCCGAGGGCCACCCGCTGCCCCCGGGCTACCTCCGAGGCTGCCACCAGGACCTCGTTGTCCTTGGCCGGCACCTCGGGGCCCAGGATGATGAGGGGGAGGTCCACCGCCCCCAGCACCGTCTCCACCACCCGGCGGGCCTGGTCGGCCCCGGTATCCCCTTCTTCGGGATGGGCGCTGGCCAGGCGGAGGCAGATAATCTCGGCCCCGAACTGGGTGGCTTTTTTTGCCCAGGCGCCCGGGTCTTTGAGGGCATCACCCCAGGCCCCCGAGAGAGGGGCGGGCCAGTCCCTGGGTTCCCTGTCCCGGACCTCTATGGCTACCACCGGGGGGTGAGGGAGGGCCCCCTCAAAGCGGAGGAAGGGGAGGGTGGTCTCCCCGCCCACCACCACCTCCCTCCGGCCATTGCCTCCCAGTCTCACCTCATGGACCTGGCCCACCCACTTCTCTACGGGCACCTCTGCCACGACTGCCATCCTTCTCCTTTCAGGCCACAAAATCTCCCCTCACCTGGCGGGCGAGGGGAGGCATTTCTCTAGAGGATAGGGGGCAGGGTCAGGGCGGGGTGGCCCACCTTCTCCAGGAAGGGGACGAGCTCCTCAACGGTGGTGACGCCAGTGCCATCGGCTATCTTGTCCATGAGGTCCGGGACGCCCTCCCGCTCACACACCTGCTGGAGCTCTTCCGCCATCTCCTCCTTCAGGTTCTTGCTCATCCACACCACCCTCTTGATGCCCCCTTCTGCCTTGATGAACTTCTTGCTGGTGACGTAGAACTTGCCGTGCCCCATCATGCCCGGGGTCTGGAGCCCCCCGCCCACCAGGCCCATCAAGGTGGTGAATGTCATGCCCAGGGGGGTCATGCCGTAGTCGTCCCGGGACACAATCATCACCCCGTTGGCCTCGGGCAGCAGCGCCATGACGCACTCGCAGCAGCCGCAGGTGGTCATGGGGGCATCCATCAGGGAATAGACGGTGAAGCGGTTCACATTGTTGTGGGAGCACTCATAGATGAAACTGTTGACCCCCTCCCACTCTCCCTTTTCCGCGTCAATGACCTTTTTCTTGGGGATGGGCTGGTTGGAGCCCCTGGGGTTTATCTCATAGGCGGCCCGGCAGTCCAGCCAGTTGTAGGCCCCGCACAGCCCCACTCGCTCCGGGTTAATGACGCAGACATGGTTGGGGGCGAAGGACTGGCACAGGGTGCAGCTGTAGTAAGTGTCCACCGCCTCATCGGTGAGGCCGGCGGTGCGCACATTGCGCTCCTGGTAGACCTGGCGGGCCTTCTCCAGAAGCTCCCGCACCTTGCTTTCCTCTGTGTAGAGGGTTATCTGCACCTTGTCCACGATGGCCCCGAACTGGTTGTGGAAGTTGGTGTGGAGTATATCTCCCAGGTGTTTTATCCTGAAGCCCTTGGCCACGGAAGGCTTGGCGAAACGGATCCAGGCGATGTCCCTCTGGCCCATGTGCTGGATGCCCTCGGCCCCGTTGATGAAATGGTGTATCTGGCGCTCCAGGACGGGCTCAAAGTCCTTGTTCATCTTCCTGCCCGCTACCTCCACCAATATCCCCAGGGGGACCTTGCCCGGTGGCAGGGTATCTATATCCGGGCCCACCACTGTAATCTTCCCGTCCTCCACCTCATCCATGCCCCTCATGGTGAGCCATTCAAAGCAGACCCCGCCCTTGCCCCCAAACTCGTGGGAAAGGTTCTCCTTCCTCACCACCTCCCCCTCAAAGGCCGGGCCGTAGGCCACAGGGATGGGGACCTTGGCAATCTTTACCTTGATGCCCCGCACCTCAATGCAACGCTGCACCAGCCTCTCCGCCCTCTCCATGTCATCCTTCCCGGGGATGTCGTCAAAGGGCAGGCTTACCACGTGCTCATACCTCGTAATCCCCACCGGCAAGATATTGGGGATGGCGGTGTCAGCGATGACGGGGAAGCCATAGTTGATGGCCCCGGCAGCGGTGGCGTATTTGAGTTCGTCCACCGGCCCCAGGGCCAGAGCGAAGGCGAAGCAGCGGAACTTGTTGTAGAGCAGTATCTGGCGGAAGTCCCCGGGCTTCACACCGCCAAAGCTGATGGCCGCCCGGCTGGCGTAGCCCAGGGCGTAGACAGCCGAGATGGTGTCGGTGCCAAAGGGGACCGTGAAGGTGTCATACCCCAGGTCCACCCCCGACTCCAGGAGCTGGTCCACAATGGAGCGGCCCTTGTTATTGCCCGAAAGGAATATGAGCTGGCCTTTGGACTGGAGCTCCCGCACGATCTTCACCGCCACTTCGTTGCTCTTGGCGGCCCCCACGATGGCGGCAAACCCGGGCATGCGTCCGTCCACCATCTGGATGCCCCAGGCCCTCATCTGCACATCGTCAATGGGGCCGTTGAAGCGGAAGCCGTTCCTCGTCTCCGGCTGCTCACCCCGGGCAAACCTCAGGCCCTCGATAATTTCCTCGGCAAAGAGGGTGGCCATCCCGGCGTCCAGGGTCTCTCCCAGGTAGGGAAGCCACACATTGTCCCGGGGCACGTCCGGGAGCAGGCTCTTGGCGAGGTCCAGGGGGACCTTCAGGTCCGAGAGCTTGGATACCTTGTGGCCGGTCATCGTGTAGATGGTAGGGAGAAAATAGGCCGTGTTGGGGAAAGCTATGGCGACATCGCGGCCCAGTTTGACCTCTGTTTCCTTGAGGAGCCTCTCGGCTTCCTTGACCACGCCGTGGGCCCCCTTGATAGCCTGGGTAGCTATAAAGCGAGACATCTGGTCCTCTCCTTTTTCTGGGACTAATACCTGCGGAAATCGCCAGTCATCTTGGCATCTACGGGGTCGGTAGCAGTCATCCGCTCCGCCCGGGGAAAGCCGCCCTCAGCCTTCTCCCCCGGGGTCACCTCCGCCCGGAGGAGCAGTCGGCGGACCTCTCCCTCCTTTTTCTGGGACTGGACAGTGAGCAGCACCCCTCCCAGCTTCAGCCCCATCTCGTAGTAGCCCAAGACATCCTGGGGCAACTCCAGAGTCTTCAGAGGGGCCTCCTCATTCTGGGCCAGGGGGCCTAAGGCTATCATCTCCCCCACCCCGGCGAGCTGCCGGCGGGCGGGGTCCTTCCCCATTTTCCCGGCCAGTTCCAGGCCGACATCGCCCTTTACCAGGATGCCGATCTCCTCGGACTTGAAACCCTTCGCCAGCAGGTCTGCTACTGCCCTTGCGGCGTGGCCGGGGTCCCGGAAGAGCTTAACTATCGCCTTAGACATATCCCCCCCTCCTTGTTCAAATCAGGGTATTTTAGCACCTCTCCCTTCAGGGCGTCAACCGCCCTGAAGGCTCCTGACCTTTTGGCCCAGGGCCAATAGCGTTTCTGTTGGAGATGGGGCAGAGTCGAACTCACACCGAAACGCGACCTCGCCGTAGTCCTGATCTTGTCCAGGGAAGCGACTCGACGCCTGCAGCAACAGCACCCGCTGTCCAGGCATTGGAGCAAAACGGGATACTCGGTTACGTTCAAATCCCCTTGATGGGGCAAGACATCGGCATATGGAACCAATTGCTTCTTGACAAATGCGCCTATTTTCGCTAAAGTTTAGGGGAGCCTAAGTGTTAGGCAACCCTAACCGGAGGGGTGATTGACATGAGCGCTAGTACTGAAGAATATCTGGAGGCCTTGTACACGCTAACCCAGGGTAACAAGGCTGCGACGACCTCTCAAATATCTAAACGCATGAAGATCGCACCGGCGAGCGTAACCGAGATGCTAAGAAAGCTGGCTGATACTGGATTCGTAAATTACTCACCCTATCAGGGAGTCACTCTTACCGCGAAGGGTTTCGAGATAGCTGAGAAAATGGTGAGGAAACACAGGCTCCTGGAACGCTTTCTGCATGATGTTCTTAGAATCGGGGATGACCGGGTCCACAAGCAGGCGTGTGACATGGAGCACGTGTTGTCCGATGAAGCTGAACGAGCTCTTTGCCAGACCCTAAAATCGCCAGACAGATGTCCCGACGATGAGCAGGTTATCCCGCCGTGTAACCTAGGTTTTGCCACCTGCGAGGAGTGTCGGAAATGGGATGGAGATAATCTGGAAGAATTGGGCAGGAAAAGACTAAACGTGGTCTCAATGTCCACACTGAAGGAGAATCAGGCGGTCACAGTTGCTTTTATAAGGGGAGACAACAAAGTGCTTCGCAGGCTGTTGGACATGGGTTTGACACCCGGAACCAAAATACGCGTCAGCAGAATTGCGCCTCTGAAGGGTCCGGTGGAGATTGCGGTGAGAGGTTCAAAACTCGCTCTCGGGGATGAGATAGCATGTAACATCTTTGTCACAAATGATTCAGGTGATTCGGAGATAGCGAGTGGCTAATCTGGCATCATGTCATTCGACGCAGACTGTAAGGAAAGATAGCCGCGGCAAAGGGAACCGCCTGACGATTGCTCTGGCCGGAAATGCCAACGTCGGCAAGAGTGTAATCTTCAATCAACTGACGGGTTCGCATCAGACCATCGGGAACTGGCCCGGGAAAACCGTGGAGAAGGCCGAAGGGCTGCTACGCTTGAACGAACATGACGCCATTGTTGTAGACCTGCCGGGAATCTATTCTTTGTCCACCTTCTCTCTGGAGGAGTTGGTCACAAGGGAATACATCGCCCATGAAAAGCCGGATGTCATCATCAATGTCATTGGCGCTGCAATTCTTGAGCGAAACCTCTTCTTCACTCTGCAGCTGATGGAGATGGATGTCCCGATGGTCATTTGTCTCAACCAGATGGACATCGCCGAGGGAAAGGGAATAGTCATTGATGCGGGCAAACTGGAAACCATACTGGGTGTACCAGTAGTGCCAACCATAGCTGCCAGGGGGAAGGGAATACGCGAGCTAATCGAAAAGGCCATTGAAATTGCCCGTGCCAGACAAAGGCCCCCAGGAAAGACCATCAGGTTCAACGGCGGCGTGGAAGCGTATATAGAAGAGCTGACCGACTTGGTTGAATTGGAGCAGGTCAACCTTAATCTTTCTTCCCGCTGGGTGGCTATCAAGCTACTTGAGGGCGATTCGAATATCAGGGAACTGGTCAGTCTGAAGTCGGAAAACGTAATTCGCGCCTCCGAAGCCGTGGCCAAGAAAATAGAGGAAGTCTACCAACAACCTGGCTTCACTGTGGTTGCTTCGGAGAGATATGCGCTGGTAAATCAGATTGCACACGAGGTCCAAAAACAGGAGGTGGTCAAGCCCGCATTTTCAGACCGGCTTGATAGATTTGCCACACACAAGGTGTTTGGCTACGTTGCAGCCTTTACCGTGATTGCCATCCTGCTGCTGTGGACATTCATCGTGGGGAATCAGCTCTCCACCTGGTTTTCAAATGCCTTCAACTTCTTCCAGCCCATAAACCCGAAGCTGAGCGGAACCTTAGTAGGCATCTTCTGGAATGGCATCTTTGGTGGCTTTGTAGCCGGAGTCACCCTGGTCATACCTTACGTTATCCCGTTCTATTTGATGTTGGCCGCGATGGAAGATTCGGGCATCTTGACACGCGTGGCCTTTATGCTGGACAGTGCCATGCACCAAATTGGACTGCATGGGAAGGCCATCATACCTCTGATCCTGGGGTACGGGTGCAATGTGCCCGCGATATACTCTACCCGAATCATGGGAACCAGGCGGGAACGCTTGATCGCAGCATTCGCAATCACCTTTGCCCCCTGCACTGCGAGGACCATAATCATCTTTGGCCTGGTGGCCGTATTCGTGGGCATTGAGTGGGCACTGGCGCTCTATGCGATTAACCTGCTCATAATGGTTGCAGTGACCAAGCTGGCCGTGAAGGTGATCCCCGGTCAACTGACCGGACTGATAATGGAGATGCATGCTTTCAAGACTCCCTCTCTGTCCGTAATAGGCACGCAAACATGGGCCCGAACCAGGTCGCTGGTACTCATGGTCTTCCCGTTGTATATGCTCTCGACTGCTGCGGTTCAGGGAGCATATGCCACAGGCTTGCTTGAACCACTGAATAGCGCCATGTCCTTTCTCACTGTGGGGTGGCTGGGTCTTCCAGCGATTGCGGGAACACTGTTGATATTCGGTGCGGCTAGGAAGGAGTTAATTCTCCTCGCGCTGGCAGCTATTGTCGGCACTAATCTAGCCTCGGTTCTCACACCAGTTCAGTTCATCGTGCTAGCCCTGGTGGGTACAATATACCCGTGTATGGCAACTGTTGGCGCACTGAACAAGGAATTCGGCTGGAAGGCTGCGGCCTCAATTATTGGGGCGAACCTGGCTACAGCCATATTGGTTGGAGGTGTTGCCGCAAGGCTACTGACTCTGGTGTTGTGACCGGGCCACTGAGGTCTTTGGCCTGAATCTATGCAGCGAAGTGGCTAGAGTATCGGCGTTAGCAGGGTGATGAAAAAGTCCCGTAGAACGAGACCTTAGCTTTGGACCTGTCGGATATTTCGTATCTGCGTTTGGTTGGGCACCCCCTTTTTCAGCACCCTGCTAGAGAATATGGCTCAATAGTATTCTAAATCCAATCGCAATGTTGTGAGGTCGTCCGGAGGCTTGATTCAGAGGGTCTGACGACGTACGATAAGGGACCGAAAGGAGGGCAGTATGCTCAAAGATCTCAAGGCGTTCATCATGAGGGGCAATGTGGTGGACATGGCAGTAGGCGTCATAATCGGTGCTGCTTTTGGTGCCATCATAGGCTCACTGGTAAAGGATGTTGTTATGCCGCCCATAGGTCTGGCCCTGGGCAAAATTGATTTTTCCAACCTGGCTGTCATTCTCAAAGAGGGCTCCACTCCTGGACCTTATGCGTCTGTGGCTGCCGCCCAGGCCGCCGGTGCTACTTCAATCAACTACGGCCTCTTCATAAATACCGTTGTCAACTTTCTGATAATTGCGGCGGTCGTATTCTTCTTTATCGTCCGTCCCATCGCCAGATTACAGGCTCCCAGGAAGGTGGATGTAGCGGCTGCACCGATAACCAAAGAATGTCCCTTCTGCTTTACCAGTATTCCAGTCAAAGCCACGCGTTGCCCCAACTGCACCTCACCACTGACAAAGTAGAGGGGAACCTCCTGCAAAGCTTTCGGCCATAGCGCCCTGGTGGTCCTCTCCAGCAGGCCCAACTGGAGGAGGCTAACCACCTGGTCGGGGAGCAGGAGGTTCGTTCAGGCGGAGGATGAATGCATCCTAGGAGCCGCCCTGGGCCTGGCCAGGCAAGGCGCCGTTCGTAGCGCCCACCACCTGACGGCAGAGCCCCCCCCCAGGCGCAACCTCCCCAACTGGGAGACCCATACACTTGTTTCATTATAGCAGGAATAGTCAGCAGAAGCAAATAGGACAGCGACCTCCGCCGCTTGTCAATAGTCACATCGACATGTTCCTTGCTCCCACTTCCCTCTTGCCCTACCGCTGTCAATAGAGATGTGATAGAATCGCTGCATGTTACGAACCCAACCTCAAATGTTGGAAGGAGGCTTCTTGTGAGTGAATCCTTGAAGCCACAATGTTTTGTAATAATGCCATTCTCCAAGACAACCGATAAACACACAGAAGAGTATTGGAATGAGCACTTCCAAGAATTCATTAAGCCTTTGATCCAAGAACATCCACTCCAGCCGCACCGGTCAGATCCACTCAGAGGAGACATCTTGCGCCAAATTGTTACCGACCTCGTAACTGCGCCAGTCGTTGTAGCCGATCTCACGGACTTGAACGCAAATGTTCTCTGGGAATTGGGAGTTCGCCAGAGTTTCAAACACGGCACCATTACTATTGCTGAGGATGAAGGCGTCAGATTGCCTTTCGACCTAGCAGGCTGCTGAAAAACTCCCTTGAGTTGACTGACATGGCAAGCAGATTGTGGAGGCCCTTTCGGAACTATCCTGACGTTCAGCCGGATGTACGCCGAAGTTGGCCGTCCGTCCATACCTCCCGAGCACCTGCTCAAGGCATGTCTGCTGATTGTCTTATACTCAATCCGCTGGGAGCGGTGTTAGCGGAAGCGCGTGACAGGAAGCTGCTGTCGGAAGACCACTTCACCGTGGATGGCACCTTACTGGAA